>CAZFRP010000061.1:0-3079 GCA_964521415.1 uncultured Candidatus Saccharibacteria bacterium
AAATTTAACCAACCCTTTATTAGTAAAAAAGTCCAATATGTTATGGACGGGCGCATTTTCTTGACAAAACGCTTTAATATATGCTATAATATGATGTCGTAACCATCCTACTTCACCTCCGGGGTGGCGATCGACCTTAGACCGGCAAGTTCGCATCCCGTCCCTTTGGCAGAAGATTGTGCCAAAAGGACGGGTATTCGGGCTTGTCGGCTTTGTTTTTATTTTCGGTTTTTGTTTGGTTTTTTGATATAATGCAACTTGCAATGTTTAACCAAAAACCCAAAGATTATCAAAAACTTTTCTTAGATATGGATAGCTTTTTTGCCAGCGTAGAGCAGCAGGTAAATCCTCAGTACCGCAAAAAACCCGTTGGTATAGCACCATATACAGGCAATACCGGCTGTGTTATTTCAGCGTCAAAAGAAGCAAAAAAGCTGGGGATAAAAACTGGTACCTTGGTGGGCGAGGCAAAACAGAGATGTCCTAATCTTGTCATTTTAGAATCGCGACCCGCGCTTTATCATCTTTATCATCAGGAAATTATCAAAGCACTTTATGATTTAAGTCCTTTCTTAAAAATTTTAAGCATTGATGAAATGACCATCCGCCTTACAAAAGGGGAGCAAGGTTATCGTTGTGCCTTAAAAATTGCCCTTGAAATTAAAAATAAAATCAAAGAAAAAGTGGGCGATTTTTTAACTTGTTCTGTTGGTGTGGGCCCAAACCAATTTCTCGCCAAAGTTGCCGCTGAAAGTAAAAAGCCAGACGGATTGGCGATTGTCGAGCTTTCGCGACTGACGGAATTTTACCGCAATTTGCGCCTTTTAGATCTGCCAGGCATCAATATAAATATGGAAAGGATTTTGAATTATTTTGGCATTAAAACTGCCTTGGATTTTTATAAAACTGATATTATGCGGCTTAAAGCAATTTTGCATCATCCGGGAAAAGTGTGGTATTTTCGCCTGCGCGGATACGAGATAGACGAGGTAGAAACAAAAATTGGCTCTCTTGGCCACTCGTTTGTTTTACCGCCACAATATCGAAATAAGCAGGCAACAGAAAAGGTGATCATCAAGCTGGCGACTAAAATCGGCTATCGCCTAAGAGCGGCCAAACTTTCTGCCGCCGCACTCTCACTCTCAATTAAATTTGAAGGGAATTATGCACGAGTATTTTGCAAAATGCCGTCAACATCAAATTCCCATGAAATTATTAGATACGCTTTGCACCTTTTTTCTAAAATTTACCCTGTTAAATCCGACAAAGTCGGTCCGCCAAAGGCGGAATTCCACAGGGTGAAATTTAACAGTACGCCGTTTTTTGTCTATTTAAATTCATTTAACTTAAAACCACATCAAAAACAGCGCTCATTTTTTCCCCAGACACAAAAATTATCTGATCTGTCGCAAGCAATGGATAAGATTAATGACAAATACGGCGCTGGCACCATAACACCTGCTTCTTTACAAGACGCAGAAGATGCTGCACCAGATCGCATTCCCTTCGGTAAGCCAAGATACGAGATCAGATATAAGAACCTTGATTCTCGCTTCGCTCGAATTAAGAACCCTTCGCGTTAATTCAGGAACCTTGTTTTGCTTCGCAAAATTAAAAAACCCGCCTAAGTTTATTAGGAGGGCATATTTGTTAATCTTGTTAATACTGATTCAAATTTTTCCAATGTTTTTGGTAACAAACGATGCTTACCCGCTAAAGCATCACTAATAAATCTAATCGCCCTACTATGTGTGATAACAAATCTTTTTCCTCTTTTAACCAATTGAAGATGACCCAGCAAAACCCAATGATTGACTGATAATTGCTGGACTTGACAAAGTCCGGCAAAATATCGGCGGGTCATATCACCTTTTTTAAGATTCGCATTTTTAAGATTGCAGCCTGCCAACCTTTTTTTCTTGGTGTCCTGACATTTTGCCTTTAACCCCGGTATTTCTCTTCTATGAATACAGATGGCGCCGCTGGGATGAATGATTGTTCGCCCAAAAACACTCAAAGGGGAGTTGGCATACTCATGCAAAGTCATAAGGCAAACCCCGGAAATATCAAGTAAGGATGTAACCGTGACCCATTCTCGGTAGATTACAATAATCCTAACCATCTCATCGTATTCTATAAAGTAACAGAGCATTTTGCCGTCTGGTCTTTTTAATATTTTTTTCGCTTCAATCTTACCTTTTCGTACATAATCACTGACATTATTATCATCGAGATGAGTCGTAAGCTCTGTAACAAAACAGCCTGCAGGATGCAAAAAAACAAACTCAACATCTTGTGCATTCCAGAACGGGTGTTCTTCAGTTAACTTTATCATGTCATATTGACAATCCGAACAATGCTTAATGCGCTCTGGTACCTGATCCGTCAACGTTCCATGATATTGACAATGTGGGTTTTCACACGGCCGCTCCACTGCTCATCACCTCCGTTTTAAGGTGCAAGATAATTTATTATACATTATAATCAGATTGAGAACAAAATGCCTAATTTAAAACTTTACGCCAAAGTGAAATTGGATTCCGAAAATTCTTGTTTTGTTTATGAAAGTAGGGCAGCCCGAAGTTTTCGGATTTCTATTTCGCCAGATCGCGGTGTCCGTTTAATTATCCCGCGACTTTTATTTAATAAAGACAAAACCATGCTAAAGATTTTACGCGAGAAATTGCCTTGGATTAAAAAACAAATTGAACGCCAAAAAACTGCTCAAAAAAATAATCTCGCGCTTAAAAAAAATTTAACGCCACAGTTTAAAAAAGAGGCCAAAAAGAAAATTATTGCCAGAGTCAATGAGCTAGCCAGAGCAAATGGATTTAATTTTAATAAAATCTATATTCGCGATCAGAAAACCCGTTGGGGGAGCTGTAGTCATAAAAAAAATCTCTCTCTAAATGTCCGGCTTCCACTTCTGCCGCCAGAAATTGCTGATTATATTATTATTCACGAGCTTACGCACTTAAAACATCAAAATCATTCAAAAAGATTTTGGGCTGAGGTCGCAAGGTATTGTCCAAATTATCTTAACTTTAAAAAATATCTAAGAAAATATACTATAATGTAA
>CAZFRP010000061.1:3179-4548 GCA_964521415.1 uncultured Candidatus Saccharibacteria bacterium
TTAAAGAGGAAAACAAGATTCTAAAAATCGTTTTAATTGTTTTTTTGGCCATTATTCTGGGTGCTGGCGTTGGAACGGGAATTTATTCTCTGCAAAAAAAGAAAAATGCTTATCAAGGGGAAATAAATTCCTTAAAAACTCAACTTGATGAAAAAACCGCCCAGTGCAGCAATGCAAACAAAAACGCCAATAAAAATACTAACTCAAGTAATGAAACCTGTGCCTCAACCTTAACGGCTACTGATCGCCAAAACATTAGCAACTGGCTGACTTATCAAAATAGCATCTTATCCTTTAAATATCCGCCGACTTGGCAGATTCAAAAAGACGAATCAGCCCAAATTACTTTACACAGCAACGAAACTGATCTTAATTTAAACTTCTACTCTGGCTGGGCGCCAGCAGCTGACGCCGACAATTATACTGAATCCAAAGAAAAAGCCGCAAGCACCAAAGTCGCCTGCGTATCTACCACTAAACAAAAACTTTTTGACTCTAATAATTATCAAAAACTTTATATTAAATTTGTCAAAAACGAAGCCACTTATGCTGTAATTACAACCTTTAGGATTGAGGGTGCTTCGGTTACCGGCGATATTGAAGATGCCTACGACTTAATCTTAAAAACCGTGGAGTTTAAATGAGCCAAAAGAAATCTTGGAAAATGAAGGGCACAAAATTCTGCAAAAAGGAAAGAAATATTTTGTTTTGGATTATGAGAAAAAATTAGCAAAATTATGAGGTTACAATGCCAAAAACACAAATAACCACAGGGGAAGCCAAAGAAGTTGGGGATAAAATTGGAGTTGATTTTGAAAAATATGATATAAAGTGGTTTTTACGCGGTATGGAAGTCGAGTTAGAACACGGCAGTCACGATCCACAAACCAATGTCACCAATGACGATTTAATTGTTACTGGAAAAATCGCTTTGGCACATATGAAAGAATTTCCTGATTACTACGAACGATTAGAGAAAATGGAGCGCGAGGCCGAAAACAAGATTTGAACATAAGTGATATAATATAATAAATAAGAACCTCGCCTTCGGCGAGAACCTTTTTTCTCGCTTTGCTCTAAATAAAAAATTAAGGAGGAAAAATGAAAAAAATCAAAACTTCAACCGCATTAATTATTGTTTTAGCGACAGCCGTAATTATTGGCGGCGGAACATTGACTTGGGCTTTTGGCTGGGGATTACCGGATATTGATTTTGGAATTCAATCACCGATTACTGTCACAAAGAAAACAAACACAAACACTAACAAGAACAGCAATACAAATCAAAATACCAATACCAATTCAGCCACTGCAGATTGGAAAACGTATACGAATACGGATTATGGATTTAGTTTTAAGTATCCGAAAG
>CAZFRP010000062.1:0-4499 GCA_964521415.1 uncultured Candidatus Saccharibacteria bacterium
ATCCATATTTAAAAAGTATGCGCGTCTCGAAATAACTCCTTTAGTGATGGCTTCGTCTAATTGTTGTTTAAAAATAGTCGAATCAAAGCTTAAACCCGAGGCAGGATTGTAAGAAAAAGTAAATTTGGCGGTACCAAGGCTGAATATACCATTTAGCTCGTGGCTTTTTATGTCTTGGAATACTTTTTCGTTATCGGTCGAATATATTTTGGTATAAGGCATATGATACAGAATATTATCACTTTTAGGCGTTTTCAGAAGAATGGGCAAAACATTGACACTAACAGGAATGGTTTTGAGTTCGTCATTTGAATTTAATATTTTAATATTGCCATAATAAGTTCCACCTAAACAATTATCAGGAATTTTCAAAATAAACCATAGTTGTTGACTAGTATTTTGATTAATATTTAAAGATGATATTTTTTCTAAATAATCGGGCATCAAACCATATGTTTGCTCTGTGGAATAAGACAACCAATATTTTTCATTATAAACCACTTTATTGACTTCTATGTTATCTTTAGAAATTATGCGATTATTTTTAGAATCTAAAAAATCACTGATATTAAAATTGATGTTGGAAAATGATTTTTTTGCATAGATTGAAAATACCAGCGGTTCATATTCATCACGCGCAGAGACAATGCTGATCGGCTTTTCGATCTCTGACGCCTTAGGTATAGTATTTGGGAAAACCTGCTGCTCTAAAGGTCTCGTAAACCAAGTAAGATCATCACTTAGATTAGGGGCTGGATTAGTTTCTGTAAAATCAATTCTTTTAAGATCCCGCCTGTCACGTTGCCATTGTAGATATGATTGATAATCTTGGCTAGAAATTGACGATAAAGAAAGATAATCAAGCGGCAATGTTGATTCTGGTTTATTGACAGGCATTTTAATGTTAATCGTGTATTTTCCATCTATCGCTCGCAATCGTTGCCATTTGGTCTTCGGGATAGGAATTTGGGTAATTTTCCAATGTTCGTTATTGATTGATTCCAAGCTATCGAGTATTTCCCATGTTTTAGAGCCGAAATTAATCTTACTTTGGATAAGCGGCCGGTTGTTCGCATCCTTCGTTGAAGTAACGTCGTAAATGGTGTCTTTATAGCGAATTTCAAGCATCAGATCTGAATTGGGAAATCCTTCTTGGTTAGCATTAAAAACCGGAATTTCAATCAAAAGCTCTTTTTGAGATTTTAAAGCGCGATAGTTGGTATCGCCTTCGGTTTGAGCTATATCCAGATTATTTTGGTAATCTGCCGGGATCCAACTATATGATTGATTTGGGGCGCCAAAATCGAGACATTTGGCAGTGTTATTATTTTGACAACCAAAGTAATTTGCTATCGGATCTTGAGCTTTCACTCTCTTTTCAAGAGGAAGCATTGAGTTTAAATGTGGCAATAATTGCCATATTAAAGAGAAAGTAAGCGCCAGATATAAATACTTAGAAGTAAACATTCTCTTCATGGTTGAACCTTAACTTTAAATTGAGCCGAAAAAGTGCCGTTGGCGGGTAAAGAGGGAACTTGCCAGGCAATTTTGTTATTGGCAAAAACACCATTTTGGGTTGCGGATCCATCTACGTATTGTGTTCCTGCCGGAACATTATCGGATACAACAACATTGTTAATATCTTTACCGGCAATATTTGTATAAATGATCGAGTAAGTCAAAACACCATTTGCGGCCGCGAATTTTTTATCCGCTTTTTTATATAACGGATTAACATCGGCATAATAATAATTGTTATCATTTTTTAGTAATACCTTAGTCATCGACATATCCGAGAGAGGAATATTAACTAATTTTTTATAATTAGTTTGCAGAAAAGATTGCATCTGGGCTTCGGTAAAAGTTTTATCGGTAACGGCCAGATCGTCAATATAGCCCTTAAAATAATAAAGCGAGCCAAATTTGCCGATATAATATTTATCATCGTTAAAATTGGTAAAAGTACCGATATGGCAATCGTCGGCTTTATTGCCATCGATATAAAAATTCACCATACCAGACCCTTTATCATAAGTTAAGCCGACTTGATGCCAATTATTATCAATTGTTTGCGTGCTGATGCATTGCTTTAGATTTGGATCTTGCGAAAGATCTTTGATAGAGACAAATGGCTTACCATTTTGAGTACCAAAATACATAAAATAATTATTATCCTTGCCTTGGGAGTAAATCACTTGTTTGGTATCATTTTCTTTTTTAATATTGGCTAAAATTGAAAAGCCTTTATTCAAATCAATATTGACGTCTCTTTTGTCCGATTCCGAATAGCCGTGATAGCCATAGAGGCTGCTCGTACCATCAAAATAATAGGTTTTTTTGTTATCGGCTTCCCTTGATTCTGGAGCTTTATAGACATTTCCGTTATAAGTACCGGGGTTAAGATTTAATCCGCTAATATCTTTGGCAGGCGACTGATTAAAATCAAAATGGAGTTTAAATAGAGGATTATTGTTAATAAGCCAGTTAGCAACGGGCGTTTCGGTATCAATGACAAGATTTTTATTTTCATCCAGATTAATGCTTGGTTGAGATTGTCGAGTAGTATCTTGTAAACAGGTGAAGACATTTTCCCCCAAATCCTTTACACCATTGCCGCAAGTAACCGGCAGACAGACTTTATCTAATTCAGTTAAATAATTTTGAAAATCAAAAAGATTAGTTGCCTCTTTCCAGAAACGTTTAAAAGGTTGGTCATAAAAACCGGGATGAATTTGACCAAAATTTTTGACTTGCTCAATAATTTGGTCATAGATGGTTAATGGCGGTCTATTTTGTCCTAAAAGGACCGATATAGAATTACTTAGATCTTTACCCCCATAGGCATTTTGCCAGACATCGGGATCTGAATAGGGTACGCCTTCTCCTAACCAGAGCATATCAGCATAAGCATCAAGGAATGGAAGGCGAAATTTGGCGTTATTTTCCCAGTCCGCCAAAAACCAGTGATTCCATGAAACATGTTGAACCACAAATATATCTTTTAGAACATGGCGCAGATGGCGATTAAATTTAAGATTGGTGATCGGGTCGACATCGTAAATTCCGTCTAAATATACTCCGTCAGCGCCAGTGGCCTCAAGATTGTTTTTTAAATTTTGAATTAATATATCTTGATTTTGCGTATAGAAATAACGCGGGCTCATATAAAGCAAGACTTTTAATCCTTTGCTATGAAGAGTATTGACATAATCTTTAAATTTGGAAAGATCCCGAATGGTAAACAGACCTTGTTCGTCATAAAATTTTGAAG
Source organism: uncultured Candidatus Saccharibacteria bacterium (assembly GCA_964521415.1). Taxonomy (GTDB): domain Bacteria; phylum Patescibacteriota; class UBA1384; order JAPLVJ01; family JAPLVJ01; genus CAZFRP01. Next base: position 3,272 of record CAZFRP010000062.1, read on the forward strand.
CACGCGTTCCGTATATATCGGGAAAAATATTAGGATTAAAACCTTCGAACTGAAAATTATTAACCGTGGCATAATAATCCGGCCAAATAATGGCAACATTATAATAATCTTTAAAACTGTCAACGTAATACTGCACATCGTCAACTGAATAACGATCGATTGGGGCATGTAGAGTAGATGATCTATTTTTACAGTATTTGTGGATATCAAAATTTTTCGGGGGAAAGACAGAAAAAACAAATGCGTCACCGGCTTTGGAATTATAAGTGACATTCCAGTTTGGAGTCGAAAAATCACCTTGTTGTGTGACGATTGGATCATAGCTGGCTGGAAGACCATCCGTGACATAACGACGATAATCGGCTGAACCAGCGAGAGGAAAAAATTGAAAACCGTTACCTTGATTTGAAGAGTTTGGTTCTGTATCACGAATATAAATTAGGCCTTGCTTGAAGAAGGAATAATTGGGTTTAATACCAGTCACATTCAGATCTAAATTATTTTTTAATTTTATAATGATTGTCGAATCCGCACCGACGCTTAATAAAACATTATCGTTTTCATAAATAGTATAACCCTGACCGGTTTCTGTGATATGTAAATTGGTCAGAGCTTGGGCGGGAAATTGAATGTTGGCTAATTTTAAATTTATATCTGATGAATGATAACCGGAAATATTTTGCCCGTCATATTGAAATTTTGCGCCAGTAGTAGCTGTTTCGGAATTATTTTGGGAAACAATCTTCATATCCGAATAAGTAGAGGGTATTTTTAAATCCTCGTCTTTGACAAAACTGTCAATTTCTTCAATTTGTATATTATCAATTAAGATATTGCCCAAAAAAGCATATGTCGTTAGCATAAAAAATAATTGCGAATTATCGACTGTACTTTGAAAGGTGGTTTCGTTGTAAAACCAGTCGCGGTCTTTGGTAAAAACATATTCTGCGTCCTGAATCTGTCTTTGGATAAGGATATCGCGCGGAGGACCCTGATCCGGCTGCTTGATAGAGACATCATATTTACCGCACCAAAAGTTATTAGTGACAGCGATGTTAAGATAAGATGGATAGGTATACCCATTGTTTTTCATTTCCTTAATGTCGTAACATTTTCTGTCTTTAATCTTTAACCAGAAAGAGAGACGATATTTTTGACCAATTGGTAGGTTAGGTGGAAGATTCGTAGAAATAGTATAGACATCTCTTTTGTCTCGACCATTAAGTTC
>CAZFRP010000063.1:0-4489 GCA_964521415.1 uncultured Candidatus Saccharibacteria bacterium
TTGGCTCTTCCTTTAATAGCCAGAGTGTAGTCCTTGCCCGATTCAAAGTTATAGACCAGACCTCTTTGAAGGGTGAGTTTCGGCGCCAGTTTTTGGACATTATCTTTTTGAAAGATAAAGAACCGGCTGGAGTTATCCTGGGCGGTGGGTTGGTTAACAATGGGATATGGCAGTTTTTTATCTTCGGTGCCGCCAGAGGCAAAGGGTTTATCTTTTTGAGTATCGTAAAAGGTGATGGTATCAGTAACCGGTTGGTCTCCGGTTGTCAGCCCGCCAATGATATAAAATCTGGTCGTGCTCGTTGTATAAGGAATAGTATAGATAGTAGGACTGACAACCGGATAAGCCAATTTTTTATCAAGCATTTTGACTGTTTTAGTATTGGGGTTAAATTCATAAATGCTATCTATGATATTGCCATTTTGATCTCTGCCGCCAATTAGATAAATACGATCGGCCAGTTGGTCATAATACGGAGTGGCATCAAGAATAGGCAGTGAAAGACCAGCGATAGGAGTAGCATTTTTGTTAATTTCAACATCAGTAATATCAGAAAGAGACAGTTCATTAATATAGGTTTCTTTGTTGCTGTTTTTGTCTTGGTTAATAAAATACAGTTTATCCTTGTGGACAATGACTGATACGGGCGAGTTATCAACCAGACCAGAAGTGACCGAAACTTTGTAGGTAAGTGGATTAAACAAAGAAAGCTGGGTGATGCCTTCAATCTCTTGATAAATGAGAATTTGTTTCTTATCGGGTAAATAAATACTTTTGGTAATATCTGGCTGATACGGCAGTTCGGCGACAACACGGGTCTCGTTGGGATTATTCCGATCGTATTCATAGATTTGCTTATTAATAAGATAATATTTATCATTTTCCGGGCAATAAATGGCCGAGGTGGCTGGAGATGTAAAATCGGCTGGGAGGATGCCGACGCCCGAGAACTTAAAATTTAAAAGATTGGCATCAATCTCTTGACCTTCGGAAAAATCATAGGTTGAAAATCGCTCTTTGAATGATTCTTCACGGTAAGTATTACCGTTAGGGATAATTTGAGCCAAGCCAGATAATGTATCGTCAAAGGGAGAAATTGATAATCCAACAGTGGTCTTTTGCCGAAAGAGCTTTTTTTTGAGAGTAATAATTTGGGTATTTTCCTGACCGAAACCGGATTTTAGTGTCGTATTAAATTCAAGTTGAGAAAGACCACCGCTGTTGACAATCGTGCCGTCAATATCCCAGAAATTATCTTTGGTAATTAAGATATTAGAATAGCTTTTATCCGGCGCCAATAATGAATAATGACCTTGGCTGTCGGTTTTAACAGTCACTGCGTTCGCATCCTCTTTAGCAGATGACAAAAAAATATCTGCTCCGTCAACCGGTGATTTACTATCAGCCCCATAAATTCGTCCTGAGATAGTAAAAGCGCCCAAAACATCGGCCTGATAGATATTTTTACCGACTAAAAACAGTCCGCAAACTGCGACAACGCCGATAATAATCAACGAGATAATTTTCCGTTTTGCCAAAAACCCTCCACATTTTTATTATATCATATATTTTTATTGTAAACTTAAGATATGCTAATAGTTTCTTTCATTATTCTTATTGTTTGTTTTGTCTTTGCGGCTTTTTTTCAATTTTCCCCCAGTATGCCACTATATTCGGGTGAGGATAGTTTTTATCACGTGGGAATGGCCAAGTTTATTACCGAGCACGGTATTGTCCAAAAATTCCCTTGGCTTCATTTTACGAACTTAAATCAGAATTTCGTTGATCACGAACTTTTATTTCATTTATTACTCATTCCTTTTGTTAAAGTTTTTGGTGAGAATTTTGGCCCAAAAATAATGGTGATGTTCTTTTTTGCCCTCACATTTTCTATTTTATATCTGATTTTCAAAAACCAAAAAGTCAAATTTGCCGCCATTATCACCTTGTTTTTGCTTTTTGTTATGCCCGGCGATTTTTATTTTCGGATGGCTTTTATACGGGTGCAATCTGTATCGTTGTTTTTGATGGTTCTTAGTTTTTATTTAATTTTTCAAAAAAAATATCTTTGGCTTTTTGTCATCTCGTTCTTGTTTGTTTGGTTATACGGCGGTTCGGTTTTCCTTTTGGTGATTATTTTTTCCTACTTGATTGCGCAATTTTTAACTGATGAAAAAATTGACAAAAAAATTATTTTAGCCGGTATCTCGGGTTTTTTGGCCGGATTTATTCTAAACCCTTATTTTCCCAAAAACCTTCATTTTCTCTTTGATCAGCTTTTTAAAACCGGACTTTTTGCCCAAAAGTATTCTGGTGGTGAATGGCGGCCGTATGATGCCTGGTATTTTGTGCAGATTTCCTTTTTGCCGCTTTTACTTTTTTTAGGGGGCATTTTACTCTCTTTATCAAAACAGATAAAACATAATGCTAATAGAATTTCAATTTTAATATTCTCAATGGTGCTTTTGTTTTTTCAGCTTAAATCAAAGCGCTTTGTGGAATATTGGCCGTTTTTTGGCGCGACCTCCGGTGTTTTACTGCTTCATGAACCGCTTTTTAAAATTTATCAAAAAAGCAAGCAGGTTTTTATACCTGGGGTTGTTTTACTATTATTTCTGGCGTTTTTTTATGCCAATACACAAATTTCCCAGGGTTTGCGAGATACCGAAACACCCATAAATATTAAGACAACGCAAGAAGTAAATGAATTTTTAATTAAAAATTCACCAACCGGTGAGATCGTTTTTACCGATGATTGGGATGTTTTTCCTTTTTACTTTTATTTTAATCAAAAGAACTATTATATTGTCGGTTTAGATCCAGAATTTATGAATCAATTTGACCATGATTTGTACGAAGAGTTTGCCGATATTTCCTCAGGCGATGATCCAAACAATTTGGAGAGAATCAAAAATGATTTTAAGGCCAGCTGGGTTTTGGTGGCTGATGACCACCCACAATTTAGGGAAAACTTAATCAACGCCCCCACGCTTTTTGAAAATGTGTTTGAGAACCAGAATTATACCTTATTTAAAGTAATTTAAAGCTTATACCAAGTGTAATTTAAAAATGTCCAGTCAAGAATTTTCTTGCTCTCTATAAATTGATCGCCGGGTGAATCTACCACTACTGATAATATCTTGGCATTACCTCTTTGTGCGGCGGCAATTAGGCAGTGACCGGCTTCATTGGTAAAACCCGTTTTAACGCCGAAAGTACCGGGAAAATCACGAAGCAAGCGATTGGTATTTTTAAGCGGGTGTGCGATTTGGCCATCCGATGAATAAATCGTGGTTTCGTTTGTTTTAACGATTTTAGCAAATTTCGGATTTTTTAAAGCATAAATTGAAAGCAAGGCAATTTCTTTTAAGGTGGCGGAATTTCTTTGATCAAGCCCGCTTTCATCACCATAAAAAATTGAATTAAGCCCGAGATCTTTGGCTTTTTGGTTCATTTTTTCAAGAAATTTTTCCTCGCCCATTTTAGAAGCCAGCGTGTGAGCAGCGTCATTTCCTGAATAAAGTAAAAGGCCATAAAGCAAGCTTCCGACGGTTATTTGCTCAGAGGTTCTTAAATTTATTTTAGAGCCAGAAACTGTCGGTGCGCTTTCAGGAACAGTTATAATATCATTTTGTTGATAATTTTCAATAGAGATAATGGCGGTCATAATTTTTGTTAGCGAAGCCAAAGCGAATTTTTGATCGGCATTTTTTGAAAATAAAATTGAAGCAGTATCAATATCAATCACAATTCCGCCCTGCGCATTTAGATATGGCTGGGCTAAAGAATTTTTTTTAAGCGGCAGAATAATTTCTTTTTCCTCAGCGACGACACTTTTTTTATTATTATTTGCTGGTGAGGCATTTTTTATTAACGGACGCCTGGTGACAGAAAAAGCCAAGGATTCAATTTTCTCTTGGGCATGAGGAACTTTGATAATTTCCAAAATAACAAGTAAGGCGATAAAAAACATAAGTTATTTTATGGTTTTAAGCGAAAGCTCTTTTAATTGATTATTTTCAACCTCACTGGGGGCATCGATCATTAAATCGCGGCCATCGCCGGTTTTGGGAAAGGCAATTACTTCGCGAATACTGGGTTCATTGGCCAAAATCATCAAAAGCCGATCAATACCCGGGGCAATGCCGCCATGTGGCGGAACACCGTATTCAAAAGCGCGCAGTAAGTGCCCAAAACGGCGAATAATTTCTGATTTTTTAAGGCCAACCAACTCTAAAACTTTGGTTTGAACTTTAGGGTCAGTAATTCGCATACTGCCGCCGCCAATTTCAAAACCATTTAGAACAATGTCATATTGGCATGAGCGAACTTTTTCCGGGGATTTAAAAAGCAGCGGAATATCATCTTTTTTTGGTGAAGTAAAAATATGGTGATGCGGATCATAGTGGTGAGTTTTTTTATCATAGGAAAACATTGGCCAATCAATGATAAAGACAAAGGCAAGTTCTTGCGGGTCTTTTTTATTTTT
>CAZFRP010000064.1:0-4417 GCA_964521415.1 uncultured Candidatus Saccharibacteria bacterium
TGCCTACGCTTTTTGAAGGAATGAGTAACGCACTTTTAGAAGCAATGGCAAGTAAATGTGCGATTATCACCACCGATATTCCTGAAAACCGTATTATGATAGATAATGCGACTTTTGTATCGACTAAAAACAGCCAAGCGCTTACTATCGCAATGAATCAATTGATATCAAAACATAAATTGCGTCAATCTTTCGGTCAAATGGCTTTTAATGAAGTTGCGACCAAATATAATTTGCAAGACATTACGCAAAGATGGACTTTTTTTCTTAAAAATCAACTGGCTAAACTGAATCCCCCCGATAAAAACTAAAAAAATTATAACGATTTTAGCGGTATTAATCTTAAGTCATATTAATAAAAAAAATGGTAAAATAAAGATGAATTATCTATAAGTATGAAAAAGAATCCCACAATGAATATCTTACAAATTGATGTTGAAGATTGGTATTGCGATCTTGATTTTAAGTATTGGAAATCTTATCAAAATAGAATAATTCAAAGTGTAAACAAGGTACTAACCCTCCTTAAAAAGAGAAATATTCTGGCGACTTTTTTTATATTGGGCTATGTGGCAGAGCAGTTTCCCAGCATGGTCAAAAAAATTAAAAAAGAAGGGCACGAAATTGCTTCACACGGATACAATCACTCACCAATTACCAAACGGACCCCGTCGGAATTTGAGAAAGATTTATTGAAATCTATTAGAATATTAGAAAAAATAACCGGTGATAAAATATGGGGATATAGAGCGCCACAGTTTACAGTTGTTGAAAACACATCTTGGGCAATAGACATTATAAAAAAAAATGGGCTAAAGTATGATTCTAGTATCTTCCCGGTTAAACTTCCCCTATATTCAATATATGGCGTGCCAGATGCGCCGTTATTTCCGTATCGTATCTCATCTTCAAATATTAAGGAGGACAACCCCAAGGAAAATTTTTTAGAATTTCCCCTCTCGGTATATAGAATTCCCATTATCAAAAAAAATATACCTATTGCCGGAGGATTTTATCTAAGATTTTTCCCTTACAGATTCATATCACAGGCCATTAAAAAGATAAATAGGGCGAACCATCCTGCTATTTGTTATCTTCACCCATGGGAGCTTGATCCCGAACAACCGCGAATAAATTCTTTAAAATGGTATCATTATTATCATTTAAAGGATACAGAAAAAAAATTTAAGCAATTACTAAAAGATTTTAAATTTACATCCACCAAGAATTGGATTGAAAATAATTATCAATAATATGAGTAAAATATGAGCAATAATGAAGTGGTAAAAAAATATTGGAATTTCGAAAAGATCGTTAAAGAGTTTGACGAAATATATGATAATAAAGGAGGAATCTTCAAAAGACTGGTTAATAAAACATTTAGAAAAGGAATGCGCGAGCGGGTTGCCTTGACATTGCAAGAATGCCATGGTCGCAATAAAACCGTTTTAGATATTGGATGCGGTTCTGGACGAGTTTCCTTTCTTCTTGCAGAAAAAGGAATGAAGGTTGTCGGCATAGACTATTCTTCAAAAATGATAGAATTAGCGGATGAATATTTGAAAAAATATATCGTTAATAAAAGCGTCAAATTGAACGTTAAATTTATGTGCCGTAATTTTATGAAAAATTTCGAGGGGAATAAAGCCTTTGATATCACCGTAGCCCTTGGGGCGTTTGATTATATTAAGAATCCCATACCATTTTTAAAAAAAATGAGAAATACCACCAAAGAAAAAATGATAGCATCATATCCTGCTAAGTTCACTTTTATTACGCCGATTAGAAAAGTTTGGTTATGGACGAGAAATTGTCCGGTTTATTTTTATACTAAAAACGAACTAAAAGCAATGTATGATTCAATAGGAATAAAAAACTACAAAATCCGCAAGACACCCGATGGTTATTTGGTCGTCGCAAATATATCACAAAGAAAAAAATGAATAGGACTATTCTATTTAACCATTATCGGATTGAAACTCGCCTCGCAGCTTTTTTTCCCATACTTTAATCATAAAGTATATGTAGATAAAACTAATTATAAAGGCAATTGGGGCAGCATGGAGTTTGAGGTGGGGTAAAAATAAAATAAGCAAAAGCAAATAAATACCTCCCGATACAATGTAGTGCAAAGATGTAAAAGCCATCCCTTTGTTGCCCCGACTGCTTATCAGCCAAAAGTAGATAATCCAAATGAGATTAAGTATAGAATAGGTACTCATACCAATTACCATAAACCAATCAACTCCATAACTTCTGCCAAAAAATCTAAGGACTAAATAAGTGATTGCCGACATTAAAATTATTGCAGGTAACGAAACGATTTTTATAAATTTGTTAAGCTTTTTAATAATGCCAAGATGGTCGGTCTGTTTTGATATTTCAGGGAAAAAGGCGTTAACAATAATTGTGCCAAGCTGAATTACCAAAAGGACAGAGGCAGTATAGTAGGCGTTATATATACCGAGATTATAAGAGCCAAGGTATTTTCCAATAATAAGTTTATCAGCGCTGACAATCAACACTCCACCGATAGAGCTAGGAATCGCCAAGCGGGCAAATCTCCATAATTTCACAAAGGTTATTTTATTGATGTATGCAATATAAAAAAAGTTGATAATCTTTTTACTAAAAAATATCGCAATTGTCACGGCCGCGCCCACGGCAAGAGCAAACGCGTAAACGAAATATCGATGTATGCCAAATCCAAAAAAAATAATTACAAAGGCAATTGCTACTACGGCCGCCTCAATAATTCTTACAATGTATTGCAATTTGAATTCACTGAGTCCTCTAATCAAGCTGTCTAGATAAGTTTTAATTGATAAAACAAGGGAAAAAATAATGGCTACTTGAAAAATCCCGACCTCTATCTTTAGTAGATTAGATATTTTATTACTAAACAAAAATGAGATTACCGCAACAGAAAATATAGCCGTCAATACAAAAGTCAATCCTGTAGAGATTATTTTGGAAACATCTACTCGACTACCTTGTTTAATAGATATACTTCTAATGCTCGCGATGTCCATACTAAGAAGCATGGGGATAACAAATACTTGTAATAGTGAAAGAACCAAGGCATATTTTCCATATTCCGCGGGCCCCATGATTCTTCCAGAGATTACATTAATAATAAAAAGCAATCCTGCAGAAAGACCACCACCAACCAAAGAGTAGAGAAAATACTTAAATAAATTTCTTGTCCCGGGCCCCATTGGACTGCCCAAAACACGCAGGTGCAAATTTTCTATCAAAGAGACAAAATAATTTTTGACAAAAGACATAATTTATTTGGGTTAAATAATTTAAATCAAATGTTTTTTACTAGTGAAATGGGCATTAGGAATTTAATAAATGCTTTCTATAAACATTCTTTAAAAAGACGGGTGAGATTGTCCACAAGAATGTTTTAAATGTAAGAGGTTTGAACAAGTAAAACAAAATAGCGCCAATGTGTTGAATTTTCAGCCACAACCCGGCTTGCCGATTAATACCTGCCCGCTCAATGGTCTTTTGTGCCCCTGATAATTTGATTATGTTATTGCTTTTATCATCCAATAGATTTTTTGGGGTTTGATTGTTTAATAAACATTCCCAGACCTTGATATGTTCGCGGGTATAATTTTCCCAAGTCCAGTTCGAAACTGATCTGACTAATCTTCTTTTTTCCTCTGCGATTTGGTCAAAAGCCCTTATGATATCATCCAAATTATTAATAGGATAAGTAACCCCGCCTAGCGCATCAAGGTGATATCCTTGAGGAGTAACGATCGTCTTAACACCAGCAGAAAGAGCATCAACAAACCCCATTGAACCTTCGTCAAAACCAAAATATAGAAAATAATCGAAGGTGGGAACCAGTTTAATATATTTTTCGTAATCAAAATCTTTACAATAATTTACCTTAAAACCCAATTTCTGCATGTTGCCAACAATTTTTTCCCAACCACCCCCCATAATCTCAAACATAAATTCATTTGGGGAAATTCGTTTGGCAAGTTTAAGCAAAAGGTTGGCTTTTTTTCTGTTATCTGGGTGTATTTTGCTGGTGATGCCAACCACGATCGGTCTTGGTTTTATTACCCCATCATGAGCAGGGTTTATATAGTAGAGTTTTTCGCTACCGAGCCCAGTCCTCAAAAGTTGTTGCATGGTCTCGCGAGACATACAAATACCCAGCTTAGCGACTTTAAGCTGGCGCTTCAGGAGGTTCAATTTTTGTAGAGAATCAATATGGGTAATCATCAGAGTATCAATAGAACTCTTTTTACCTTGATAATTAAGATAGATAATATGGTGATTGATATCAGCTTTAGGGTTAGGCAATTTTGCTATATCGGACTTTATTGAGAGGGCATTTAATCCTTCATTAATCTTTCGAGCAAATTTTCCTAGAATCCAAGCGTTGACATCT
>CAZFRP010000065.1:0-4363 GCA_964521415.1 uncultured Candidatus Saccharibacteria bacterium
TAAAGTGCCAGTTTTATCAAAAATAATTACATTTAGATTGCGAGCGATTTCCAGCGCTTTGCCGCTTTTAATTAAAATGCCATTTTTTGCCGAAAGACCGACACCCATCATTACTGCTGTTGGTGTTGCCAGGCCCAAAGCGCAAGGGCAGGCGATAATTAAAACCGAAACTAAAACCACAAGGGCAAAAGCGAGCGGCTGGCCAAACAAAATCCAGATCAAAAAAGCTAAAATCGCGATGCCAATTACAGACGGGACAAAATAAAAAGAAACCTTATCAGCTAATAGCTGAATAGGCGCTTTTGTGCCCATTGCTTCTTCCACGATTTTGATAATTTGGGCCAACATTGTATCCTTGCCGATTTTGGTGGCTCTAAATTTCAAAACGCCGGTTTTATTGATTGTGGCGCCAATGACTTTGTCGCCTTTTTTCTTTTCCACCGGTATACTCTCGCCAGTGATGGTTTTTTCGTCAACACCTGAGTATCCATCAATAACTACACCATCAACAGGAATTTTCTCACCGGGTTTAACTAAAACAATGTCACCAACTTTTACATCAGAAATAGGAATTTTTATCTCGTCATTATTTTTAATAATCGTGGCTTCTTTTGGCTGAAGGCCGATCAGTTTTTTAATTGTCTCAGAAGTTCTTCCTTTGGTAATCGCTTCCAGATATTTACCCAAAGAGATAAAAACCAAAATTAAAGCCGCACTTTCAAAGTATAGGTGCGCGTCAATTTTTGTGCCCAAATAAGTTAAAACAAGAATCACTAAGCTATAAAAATAAGCTACGACCGTACCAAGAAAAATTAAAGAGTCCATATCAGGAGACAGGCGCAGTAATTTTTTAAAGCCAGAGGCCCAGATATTAAAACAGGAAATAATGACCGCAGAAACTAAAACAAACTGAATTTGGTTGCCGAAATTCTCAAAAATTTTCGGTATCGGCAGTCCGAGCATCTCGCCCATCACCATATAGATAATGGGCAAACTAAAGATAAGCGCCAAAATAAATCTCTTTTTTAATTTGCTGACTTCTTGCATCGTTGTTTCTTTGTCGTGATCGTGTATTCCCTCATCAGGAGTTTCTTCTTTCGCCTGATATCCTAATTTATCAAGAATTTTTTGAATCTGAGAAAGATTTATTGTATCTGGGTCAAATTCAAGATAAAGTTTTTCCGTGGCAAAATTAACATTGGCAGATTTAATACCACTTTCCTTCTTTAGAGCGTTTTCAATCTTTGCCGCACAAGAAGCGCAATGCATGCCAGATATTTTTAAGATTATTTTTTGCATATGTTCTCCTTAATTAATTTTTATATATCCTCTTGGAGTGCCCATACCGCAGGTGATTTCATAAGTTCCTTTTTGCTTGGCAATAAATTTAATGGATAAATTTTCTCCCTTTTTTAAAAACTCTATTTCGTCGTTTAACCCCGGAAGAACAATCGAGCCCATACAGCCATATCCGCTTTCTCTTACTTCAATTTCTAATATGGTTGGCTCGTCAACTTTGGCAGAAAATTCTTTCGGATCAATATCGCCTTGATAAGTATAACTGGCTTTGAGAATATTGGCATTTTTATATTTTTCTTCCTCTGTATTTATTTTAGCACTTGGTGGTTCTGGCGGGCTGACGGCCTCTTTGTTTTCAATAACATTAAAATATCCTCTGTACATTCCCATCGAGCAGGTAAATTGTATTTTTCCAACTTCGCGCGGCACAAATTCAATTATATTCTCGCCCGCCGATAAATATTTTTTGATTCCTAATTTCGGGGCAATAATGCTGGCGGCGCAGGAATTGGGATTTTTTGAGTTTATTATCCATTTGGTCGGGATGTTTTGTTTGATGGTAAAATTGTTGGGAGAATAGCCGGCCGAAACTTGATCCATTCTCACGATTTGTTGACCATCTTGTACGGCGACATTGACACTGGCTGAAGAACCTTTATTTGAACTAAGGCTTTTTATAATATTAAAACCAGTCAGATTAAATCCGTTTTTAATATTAAATATGGCCAAAAAAATTACCAATACGCCGACAAATTTAAAAAATCTCTTAGCCCAAAGCCCTTTTAAGACCGAAGTTAACCCGCCGACGCCCAATAATCCCGGGGCAGTACCCAAGGCAAACAAACCCATTATTAGGGCACCCGAAAGAAAACTGCCAGTACTTATGGCATAAATTTGCATTGCTTGTGTAAATCCGCAAGGTAGGAAAAAGGTCAATGCGCCCAAAATCAAGGCATTTTTGTGATTGTATTCTTTTTGGTGATAATTTTTAATACCTAACATTCTCGTAATACTTTTAGGTAAAGTAAATCCGTTACTGCTTAACCTGGGCAAAATTTCGGTTAATTGCAACCCCAAAAAAAGCATTACTATCCCAACTATGATAATAAGAATCCCCAAAGATAGCGAAGACAGTTCAAAAATATTACCAACAAGTCCGATAATACCGCCCAAGACAATGAAGGAAATAATTCTACCGAAATTAAAAAAGAGATGGGGCCGAAATTTTTCTGCTGATGTGGCTTCGGGATGTTTTTCATTGTGCCGGGCAGATAATGATAATATTAAACCGCCAACCAGTGCCATACAAGTAGAGAACCCGGCGGTTAAGCCGACAAGTACTACTGTTAGCAGATTTGAAGATTTTTGAGAAATAGACGAGCCAAAATTGAACAAGCCGGTATTCTTTAAAATAAAATAAAGCAGAATAAATATGACCAAACCGATTGCCAGATCTTTGTAATCGTTAAAATTGCGGCTTAAAAAGGTCTTTTTTTCACCACGGCCTAGCTCATAATCAATTTTTAGCAGAGTATTTTTTATCTGGCCTAAATCAAGATTTGTTTTGCTCAGAATTTCTACTTTACCCTCTCGATAATCCGCTTTGACTTCTTTTATACTCTCTATTTCTTTGAGTTTATCTTCAATCAGCAGCTCACATGATCGGCAATGCATATTTTTCACTTTAACCACAGTTTTTTTCACTTAAATCCTCCCTTTTACAAATTGCATTTCCCCCCACCTTTGGGCGAAATTTCTATAATACCGCTGTCTCTCAGTAAACTTTGCACTTTTTGCCATCCCGCAGCAGAAGAGTAATCTTTTCCTAAAACCACTTTTGGATTTATTTTTGGCCAAACTTTATTTTCATTTCTGTCAAAATAATTGGCTACATTCAGATAAGTACTCGGAAACCAATAAGAGTTGACTCTCAGGGCTATGGAATATATTTCGTCTTCGGCGACATTTTGTTTAATTAATAGTTCCAATAGTCCCAACATTGCCATTCCGTGATTGCAGTCGGGAAAATAAGTTGAGTTATTGCAGCAGGGCCTGTATATGTTTTTACTGATTTTTTCCAGTAATTTTTGTTGCTCAAAATTTAAAGGGATAAAATAATATTTACTGTAATGTTCCATTGGAGCGCCTTTAGCTATAGTCCAGCCGCCTGTTGACGCAAACTTGCTGGCATCACCATTGGCCATAATTGGGCCTTTTTCCAAAATCGGATTTTTATTGCCTAAACCCAATCCCCAGAATAAATTTAATAGCAAATTAGAATTTTCATTGGTAATTTTTATGGGTGTTTCCGTCTTATTAGACAAATAATTTTTGGCTTCTTCTTGTAAAATAGGGCTACTTTCATAAATTTTTTCAAACGCCGTGGGATCAATTACACCGTTTTCCTTCATTTGAATTCCTAAATCGGCAAAAGACACGGGAAGAACAAAACCTTCGGATGACAAAACCGCTTCTATTATTATCTTGTCAGATTGGTTAGGATTTTTCAATTCATTTATGTTTCTGATGGCAAATTTGGAAATAATTAATAAGCCCAGAATGCCAAAAATAAGTTTCAAGCGGGGATTACTGAGAATATTGGTGATTTTCTTAAAGATATTTTTTTTCAATTAAATCCTTTATTTTATACTTCTAATTAACCAGAAAAAAAGAATCAGAGAAGAAACAATCATTGCAACGCCCATTACAAGCTTTATTTTGCTGGCGCTGGAAATTTGTTTTTCATTCAGCCATTTAAAGATTTTTTTGTGTCCTACAAAGGCAAAAAGAACTATTAGTGGCAAAACAAACATCAGATTATAGAGCATTAGATAAATCAACCCAATTGTAAAGGTACTTTTTACAGAAAGCATGGCTACTGTTGCCAAATAAATTGCGCCCGAGCAAGGAAACTCGCACAATCCAACTAAAAATCCCAGTACGATTGCGGAAATCAGGCTGATCTGCGGATTCCACCGGGGAATTCTACATCTCGATAGGAATGGCGAAAAAATTGGTACATATAAACTTGGCAAAAAATATTCTTTTAAGTTGAAAAGCCCTA
>CAZFRP010000066.1:0-4305 GCA_964521415.1 uncultured Candidatus Saccharibacteria bacterium
GGCCGCGCCTAACTGCGCCAGCAATGGCTGAGACCGCTTCATCTTGCCCGATAATTTTTTGATGAATTTTCTCTTCTAATTTGAGCAATTTTTGCAGCTCAGTTTCTTTAAGCTGAGAAACCGGAATGCCGGTCCAGCGCGAAACGATATCCTCAACATCTTCTTTTCTAACTTCTTTTTTATTATCAAGATGGACCTTGGCAGCCGCTTCGTCAATTAAGTCAATCGCCTTATCAGGCAAAAAGCGATCAGAAATATAGCGGCAAGATAAAGAGGCGGCCGCGGCCAACGCTTCATCTGCAAATTTTACTTGGTGATGTTTCTCATATTTTTCTTTAAGTCCGGCCAAAATTTCATTGGTTTGTTCGACCGTCGGTTCAGCAACAAGGACGGGCTGGAATCTTCTTTCAAGCGCCGGATCTTTTTCAACATTTTTGCGATATTCATCCAGGGTGGTGGCGCCAATACAATGGAGTTCGCCGCGAGCTAACGCCGGCTTTAAAATATTTGAAGCGTCAATTGCGCCTTCTGCGCCACCAGCGCCAACGACGGTATGAAATTCATCAATAAATAATATTACTTGTCCATTTGATTTTTTAACCTCGTCAATTGCTTGTTTGATGCGCTCCTCAAAATCGCCACGATACCTCGTCCCGGCTACCATTGCCGGAAGATCAAGCGCCACCACTCTTTTTCCTGCCAGAACAGATGGGACTTGACCGGTGGCAATTTTTATCGCCAGTCCTTCAACCACTGCGGTTTTGCCAACACCCGGCTCGCCAATTAGGACCGGATTATTTTTGGTGCGGCGCGAGAGAATTTGAATCATTCGCTGTAATTCCTCTTGCCTGCCGATTAATGGATCGAGTTTGTTTTCTTTGGCAAGGGCAGTTAAATCACGAGAAAATTGATCCAAAAGCGGTGTATTTGAGGGTTTTTTCTCTTTTTTGGTTTCTCTTGACTTTTGCATCCTGTTGGCAATCGCCGCGCGCGACTGAGGCATCTCAAAAAAATCGGCAAAGGGCGAAGATAAAAAGCTGTCAAAAATTGACTGCCCAAAAAAGGTCTCGTCTTCGGCACAGGAATGGCAAAGATGGCGTGTTTCTCTTTTGCCATCTTTAGTTTGTATTAAAGTAACCGTTGCTTCACGCAGGTGACAATTTTGACACAACATATGTTCTCCCAAAATTGATAAATTTTTAATCAGTTTGAATTTTTAAAACCTTCGTTTTAGAAGATTCAAGTTTGGGAATAGTAATGGTTAAAATCCCGTTTTTAAGCGAGGCCGAGGATTTGCTGGCATCAATCGCCACTGGCAGAAGGTATGAGCGCTGGAAAGCGCCCCAATAACATTCTTGACAGAGGTAATTCTCTTTTTTAACCTCGGTTTTTAATTTTCGCTCACCTTTTATTTTAACCATCTCGTCTGAGATAGAAACTTCTAAATTGTCCTGATTTACCCCAGCAACTGGTGCCTGTAAAATTATTTCGGTCTCAGTTTGATAAACATCAATTGATAGTTGTCCCTCAAATTCGTCTAAATTTTCATCTTCATGTGGCATTTTCCCTCCATAATTTTTAGTAATGTAATTTTAATATATAATCAAATCAAGGCGCAAGTCAAGAGAATAATGAATTTTTTACTGGATTTTCTATTCCCAAAAAAATGTGTCGGCTGTGGGACTGAAGGCAGTTTGTTTTGCCGTGATTGTTTTAGGAAAATTGAATATACTGATCCGGCCACATCGCGCCTTGCTGGTTCTCCGCTTTCTGGAATAATCACGGTAGCAAAGTTTAAAAATCCGCTCAAAGATGCCATCCACATTTTAAAGTACGAAAAAGTCAGAGAATTGGCAGAAATTTTATCTAAATTATTGATAGACGAGTTAAAAAAACCCGGTAATGAATTTCTGTTAGATTGGATTTTTGTGCCAGTGCCGCTATCTAATCTTAAAGAAAAAGAGCGCGGTTTTAATCAGTTAGCACTTTTGCTTTATGAAGTTAACAAAAAGCGGCCGATAAAAATTTTGACAAACTGCTTAACTAAAAGTAAAAACACTCGGTCGCAAATGCAATTAAAAAAAGAGGAGCGGCTGAAAAATCTGCGCGGCGCGTTTGTCATCAGAAATAAAAATGCGGTTTCAGGCAAAAACATTGTTTTAGTTGACGATGTGATGACGACAGGCGCGACACTAATTGAATGCGCCAAGGTTTTAAGAAGAGCCGGGGCGAAAAAGATCTATGGTTTGGTGTTAGCAAAATGAAAAACTAACTTTGAGCTTGTTTTTGTACGGAAAATATGCTAAAATTGGGATTGTTGGAGGAGTGCCGGAGCGGACGATCGGGATTGTCTTGAAAACAATTATGCCCGTAAGGGCATCAGAGGTTCGAATCCTCTCTCCTCCGAGCGATAAAATTACGGAACTAAATCAAGGCAATAAAGGAAGAGTTAAATGACTAGAGAAACTAATGAATCATCGGTAACTTCAAGAGAAATGTTATCTGAACAAGAGAGAAGACTTTTGAATAAGGACGAAGATCTACTTTTTAGTAATGGCTTGGACGATCTTTCTGTTAAATTGGGCGTACCCAAAGATCAAGTTGTAAGCAAAAGCCAAGGGCTGCTCTATAATAATGATTTTTCTTTTGATGTGGAAGGTAAAGATACTTATATTAATCAAGCGATTTTAACAGTTCAAAGTGAGGGTAACGATGAGCAAAAACTTGCGTTGGTTAAGCTGATGATAATATTATACGGTGCTTTTAAAAAGTTTGCTTCTGCAGACAGAGAATATGTTGAAAGAACAATTCATTATGAAAACTTAAAAACTATCTGTGCAAAATATTTTTCCGAAATTACAGGGATTCCATATGAAACTGCAACCGAATATACCAGCAGAGGGATTTCTGATGCAAGAGCGGCAGTTGATCCTATATCGAAGATGCCGAAAGGAGAGGGAGAGCGAATTGCGAAAATACAATTATTTAATATTATAAGTGATATTTCGGATGCGATAAATTATCGGAAGAAACACTTATAGGGACTAACTTGTGGAGAATTACGTATATTAAGCTTCGGGGTTCCGAGGAATGAAATTATAGAACTACGTTTGGTTTAAGTATAATATTGGGCACTTTTAAAATATGCAAGATATGATAAAATAGAAATATGGCTAAATTGTTTAATGATAACCGTTCAAAAAGAGTCATATTTCCAGTGGGTGAACAGAAATTATTTTTACAAAGAACAATGCGTATTTTAGAATATAACAATACCCAACTTGCAAAATTGTGTAATATTCATATTAGAACCTTAACAGATTGGAAAAGAGAAAAGTTTTCTTTACCCGAAACGGCTGTTAAAAAAATTTCAGAAAAAGCCAACATTCCCATTCCCGAAAATTTAGATGTTCGTCCGGCATTTTGGTCAACTAAAAAAGCAGCCAAATTGGGCGCGCAAGCGACTATTAGAAAATACGGTGCAATTTGTACCGATCCAGAAAAAAGAAGGCAAGGATGGTATCGTTGGTGGCAGGATATAGGGCAGTTTAGACAAAATTTGATAAGCCAGCCAAAAGATATTAAACAACCTTTAAAAAATGTGCGATTAGCAGAGTTTGTAGGAATAATTATGGGTGATGGAGGAATAACAGAGTACCAAGTGACCATCACTTTAAATAGGTTTGATGATTTAGAATATTCAGAGTTTGTAATAAGGCTAATCAAGAATTTGTTTGAGATTGATGCCTCAAGAAATTTCCGAGAATCGGTTGTAAATATTCAAATATCACGTAAAAATTTGGTTAAGTTCTGTCAAAGCATTGGATTAAAAAAAGGAAACAAAATAAAACAACAAATCGATATTCCTAATTGGGTTAAAGTTAATCGAGAGTATTCCATTGCTTGTGTTAGGGGGTTAATTGACACAGATGGAACTGTTTACAAACACAGATATAAAGTTGGTAATAAAGTCTATTGTTATAAAAAAATAGGCTTTACATCAAAATCGGTTGTTTTAATTAAGTCTGTTAAACGAATTTTAGAAAGTTTGGGACTACATCCAAAAATAGATTGCAAAGGCGATATAAAATTGTATAGTATAAAAGAAGTAAAAACCTATTTCCATGTTATCGGAAGTAGTAATCAAAAACACATTAATAAAATAAAAGCATATTTTGGAGAGGGAGCCAGACGGCCAAGGCAGCGGTTTGCTAAACCGTACACGGGGTAAAACTCGTGAGTGGGTTCGACTCCCACCCTCTCCGCCAATTGGGAAATGTCTTTGTTGGCTCGCCCTCTGCGAGG
>CAZFRP010000067.1:0-4116 GCA_964521415.1 uncultured Candidatus Saccharibacteria bacterium
TCGCAAACAAAAATTGTTTTTTGCATGATAGATAAATTATAGCAAAAATAATTTTTAATTTTAAGATTTTAAATTAAAATTTTTAATTTAGCGACCAAAGGTCGCGCCTATCCGTGTCGTAATGCTTCAATCGGCGAAAGTTTTGAAGCATGCCAAGCAGGATAAAAACCAGCAAAACGAGCAATGATATAAGAAAAAAGCAAAATAACGACAGCAAATTTCCAAGGAGTAACAAACGGTACTAAGGCCTCGCTTTCTCCACTTTTTTGCATCAAAACATAAACTACTCCGTTGAAAAATTGTCCAGCAGCATAACCAGTCAAAATACCAAAGATACCACCAAAAAGCCCAAAAAAACCGGCTTCGTTAACAAACAATCTACGAATATCTTTGCTACTAATACCGAGTGCTTTCATAATGCCGATTTCGTGCGTTCTTTCAAGCAAAGAAATTGTCATTGTGTTAATAATTCCAAAAGATGCCACAAAAAAGGCAATGCCGCCGATTGCCCCCAGCAGAATTTCAATTAATAAGAAGGCCTTATCAACCTGATCAATTAAACTTGAAGTAGATGAGGTATTAAATCCTAATTTATCAATTTCTTCCGCTGTTCGCTCTATTTCTTTGCGATCTTTTACTTTGACATTGATTAACGAATAACTGTCTGGTGAAATTTTTTTAAGAGTATTAAGCGGAACAAAAACAATAGGCAGCTGTTTTTCTCCAGTGATACCAACAATGGTCATCTCCAAATTTTGCGATTTTAAATCTTCTGAAATAATATTTAAAGTCATTTTTTTATCTAAAAGAGAAGAAGAATCTGAAATATCAAATGCTTTGATCGCGGTTTGTGAAACAATGGCTTCATTCGCATCAGCTGAGGTAAAAGTACGGCCTGTGTCTAAATTGACTTGCTCAAACTCTAAATAGCTCGGCAGGTACCCCGCTACTGTCACGGAAGTGGTGGTTGAAGATAAGGTACCAGAGGCGATTGCGGTAATGGACGGTGAAACCAATGCCACCTGGTCTAAATTTTTAATTTTTTCTATTTGCGCATCGTTTAATTTGGGACCTTGCGTGCCTTCTGTAACACTCACTGTTTGCAATGTATCAAAATCGGCCAGGCGCGAGGTGGCAATTCCCTGCAATCCAAAACCCAAAGAAACCAATAAAATAATGGCGGCAATACCAATGGTGATGCCCAAAATGGTCCAGAAAGTCCGCGATTTAGCATAACGAAAATGCTTATAGGCAAGCGAGATCATATCTTTAAGGCGCATATTATTTTTATATTTTGAGGGAGAATAATTAGAAAGCACTGGCGCACCGGAAAATACATTCTGGATTTTCATTTTATCCGGAACCGTATCTTCCTTTTCAATTACACCATTGCGCATATATAAAATTCGGTCAGCCAAAGAGAAGAAAGCCGAATTGTGAGTAACCAGCAAAACCGTGCGATGATATTTACGGCATAAACTGGCAAGAAGAGAAACCGCTTCCCAGCCGGACTGTTCATCTAAGTTACCGGTCGGCTCATCAACTAATAATATTCCGGGATTATAAACCACCGCTCGCGCAATACTCACTCGCTGTTGCTCTCCACCGGATAATTCCGAAGGATAACGTTTCATTTTATCAGAAAGGTTAACCGCCTCAATTACTTCTTTGGCTCGGCGTATTCTCTCTTTTTTCTTAACACCAGAAAAATTTAAGGGCAGCGCCACATTTTCCAATACTGAAATAGAAGGGATTAGGTTATAATTTTGAAAAACCATTCCCAGATTCTGACGATTGTATTTCGTTAATTCTTGTTTTTGATACTGGCTTAGTTCTCTACCGTTAAAATAAATCTTGCCGTTGGTATAATCATCAAGGCCAGCAAGCATATTAAGCAAGGTTGATTTGCCACAACCCGAGGGACCATATATAATCAAAAACTCGCCGGGATAGAGTGAAAAATTTACTCCCCGAAGCGCCCTAATATAGCATTTCTCTATCTTAAATGTTTTAATTAAATTCCTAACCTCAATTATTGGGGTGGCCATACCGTCTTATCCTTTTTCCCTTCTACCTCTTCTTCAATCTTCTCTACGGATGCTTCTACCTGTAATAATGAAAGGAAAAACTCAAAAATACCAAATCCAACAATAACAACAAAACAGCCAAAAATAAAAATGATAATATCAAGAAAAATTAATTTGTAGAGATTAGCGGCAGGAAAAATAAACGGCATCACAAAAATTAAACCGATGATGGCGGCTCCAAGGATACAGAAAAAAATTAAGGTCGCATATGCCGTAATTTTAATTAAAATCGGTTTTTTCATTTACTCAACCACTTAGAAAGAAAACTGAATGATTTTTTGAGGGATTCTAAGATAATTTGTAAAATTGTTTGCTCTTCTGGGACTGGCGGCGTGGATAAGGTTTGATCTGCTGAAGCAGCTAACGCTCCTCCTTCGGTCTGGGAACTGACTTTAAATTTGTATGTCTGGGCTGGGACAAGATCATCTAAAATCATGCTGTGGCTTTGATTGTAATTTTCGTCTTTAATGGTTTTGCCATTAATCTCCAGGTTGGTATTAGACATCTTATCGGTCTTGAAAGTAATTAAAACCTCTGCTTTGTCCTTAGCGACACTCAAAGTTTGGGTTTTAATGTCAGCAATCACCGGCGGAATGGTGTCAATTGCACCCGGGCGGACCGAAGCTACCCCTTCAACGCCGGTTACTTTGTAAGCATAGGTTTTTTTAGTATCAAGATTTTGATCAAAATAGTAATCAGTATCAGCGACGGTCGCAAGGTGCGAGAAATTACTGCCGTCGGTTGAGCGTTCTAATAAAAACGGTTTTTTGTTAATTACTTTAATTATGGTCTGATACTTTTTGGCAGAAGGAATAGAGACATCAAAAACCATCATTCCCGGCGTAATCTGTTCTGGCGACTTAATAATTTGAATGCCGAGTTTATCAAGAGCAGGGGAAGCCATCACTTTCTTGGTCCATTCAAAGGCCTTCTGCAAGACCTTAACAATCATATCCAAAACCGATTCTTTTTTAATGCTAGTTGCAGTAGTAAAGGTCATATCTTGTGAATCCGTTTGGTTGCCATAAATATCTTTAGATGATACCAGGTAGTGATAAGTGGTTGATGCTTTAAGATTAGTTAAGACCATAGTATGTCCGGTATCAAGCTGCGTACTAAGATCGGTTTTGTTGGCTTTGGCTTCACCTAAGCCGTAAAACACCAGCGATGTTCCTGGTTTATCGGTTTTCCAAAAGATAATCGCAGTGGTCTTATCATCTTTGTCAACAATCTTTGACGGAGTTGCTTTAATATCAGAAATTACTGGCTTGCCGCTATCTTTTGCGCTAAGCTCAACGCTGGCTTGATCACTCTCTGAAACATACCCTAAATTATCAATTGCTTTTACTTGATAGACATAGCTTTTTTGAACTAATTTCATATCCACAAAATACGTATTTTGTGTTGTGGCAATCTTTTGCCCGTCACGATAAATTTCGTATTCTTTAAGACCAGAACCATCATCTTTTGATTCGTCAAAACGTAGAAAGACCTCGTAGGCATTAACTAATTTATTGGAAATATCAAGCGCTAATAAATTGCCCGGTTTGGTTGGCGGTGTGTTATCCACAATTACAATGTAGGTTGAAGCGGCTTTTTCATTGCCGGCATTATCCAGTGCCCTGACTTTGATTGTATATATGCCGTCGGCATAATCTTTCCAGTCATAGGTCCAGTCGCTGTAGCCATTTTGGGAAGAAGCCAGAAGCCAGTTTCCGTCATTAAATTTAATTTCTACTTTGTTAAGACCTGAGATTTGATCTGAAGCCGTGCCAGTAAAAGTGTATGCCTTGGTATTGATATATTGATTTGAAATAAGTCCGGAAATGGTAATTAGGGGTGATACATCATCAATAAGAACACTTCCCTCTGGTGAGAAACCGCCGACGTTAGTGGCATTATCTTCTGCTTTAACGCGGATGTAGTAGATTCCCGTGCCTGTAAAAGTTTCTTGCCAAGAAGCCGAGGTGGTGGTTGAACCATTCCTAATATCAGTTCCGCCGGAAGTTGAGCCGATGTAAACAAAATA
>CAZFRP010000068.1:0-4079 GCA_964521415.1 uncultured Candidatus Saccharibacteria bacterium
CCATAGTTTAATTATAAGAATCTTTCACCTAAAGTTCAAGAACCTTGATTCTCGCCGTACTCAAATTAAGAATCTTTCACCTAAAGTTCAAGAACCTTGATTTTCGCTTCACTCAAATTAGCAGAAAATCGCCGATAAAAAAACATTTAGTCCACGATGGTAATATTCCAATTATGGGATTGGGTTTCCCCACTCTTAGTAATGGTCACAGTTACGGTATGGGTTCCAATTGGAAAATCAGAAGCTGGACCAATAACACAAGTACCCAAACATCCGCTCACAGGGAAACTTCCCGTTGTCGACCATGAATACGAATACTCTGGGCCTCCTTCAGGAACATGAGCTTCCAGCGTCTCTGTTTGCTCAGTATCTCTACTTAAGGTAATGTTTGAAGTTAAAGGAGAATATATTACCGAAAAACCGCCACCTCCACCAGCAACCGCCTGACAATCTAATTCTGTAAGGGGTTTCCCTGATATTGACTGCGAGTGTCCGAGCGAATCTACGCACCACCAATCAGTTGAATTAAGCAGCGCTCCAGCGATAAGCCATTTGGCGCTTTCGGCCTTATCAGGTTCAGACGGATTAAACGGAGTGGTGTGCGTGCTATAAATAAAGGTATGGTTTCCGGCCGCGCCATGCTGCTGATTAATATCGGCGACTAGTTTTGCAAAATTTGGGTCATTCGGAAATTTATCTATACCAAAGGTCGGATTTGAATCAATCCAGTTGTAAATCTGAGTACGCAGTTGCGACACATCCCCCTTGATTCTCGCATCTTTGGCTTTTTTCCGCGAGTTTGAAACCGCCACCAGTATCATTGCGGCCAAAATTCCGATGATAGCAATGACAACCAGAAGCTCAATTAAAGTAAAAGATTTATAAAATTTCTTCATAAATGAATCCTAATGATAAAATCCAAATTGTTGATAATTCCGCCTGGGGATATTATGCAACTTTCCCCAGAAAATATCCCCAGTGTCTTTTTCATTTTAGCATTTTAGCAAAAATTGTATTCAGAAACAGAATCGTCCCCGAGTTTACATCGGTTTTTTTAAATATTCTTTAACTTGCTTTTCAAAAAAAGATTGAATTTCTAAAACCCCATATTCTTTTTTGGTAAAGTTTATTGGTACAATTTCTAAATCATCAAAATAGGTAAGCTGCTCTAAAAATAGCTTTTCTGAAAACAAACCGCCAAATTTTTTATCTGCCTGTTTGATTATGAAATCAAGTGAAATTTTTTTATCTTTCATCACACAAAATAAATCTACATAATCTCTATACAATGCGCGCCTGCCAATTGCGTATGCCTTATCTGAAACAATGTCTTTCCAGTTTGCAACATTAATTGATGGCGTAGAAATAACTGGACATAGTACGGAAAATGGATAATAAACAAAGGTAATTTTTAGATTATTTGATGTAATAAAAGTAAGCTGTTCTTCAAAATAATTAATTATCTTGATTTTACCAAAAACGCTTCTTGCCTTAGCCGGCAATGTTTTAGGCAATGATTTTGACAAACAGACATCAAAATCGTAAGAATGCCTATGATTAAGTTGCAAAGCTAAAGCGGTACCGCCAAACAAAAATCCAAGATTAGCAAAATGTGAAAGTTTTGGAAATTCTTTTTCTTCTTCTTTAGTTAAGATTTCAAAAAAGAGTCTGGATGTATTGCTTTTTTTTGATTGGGACATTTTTTAAATCTAAAATAATATTTTTTATAAAAGAAAGCCGAGAAACATTATATATTTTTTGCGGCTTTTTTAAAAAAACCTGCTTTATTATATTAGAACCATAAAGACCAAATAATTCGCGGATCTGTTGTGGCGTCCCAAAATTTAATATTTGATGAATGATATAATTCTGATTCTCTTTTACATTTAATTGACTTATTTTGACAGACCATAATATACTCTGCCATCCTCTGGGTATATGTTTTCTCATTATAGATATATTATAGCAAAAAAATCCAAATGACAAAAACCGATTTATGATTTATGAAGTATGAATTATGAAGTATGAATTTGTGCGATTCCGCAAGGAATTTTGCGAAGCAAACATTTGTAATGCCATTAGTTCATCTTTTCTAAAACAAATTTCTTTATCCTCTTTGCGGCTTCGAAAGCTTGCTTTGCTTCATCAAGCGTAAATTCCGGATATTCACCCGGATAACGAGTTTCAATATAATACTGGCTTAACAAATCTAAGTCTTTTTCGTATTCCTTAATATCTGGTGCTACGCTTAATAAATTTTTTTCTAATTCAAGTAAATCATGTACTTTGCGAAATTTCTTTTTATAATAGACAAGCAAGCCCTTTAGATATTTTTCAACCATTTGCTGGGAATGAAAACAAATATTACTTGGTGAAATCTTTTCTCTTAACATAGTCCCTGCCGCAATTTTATCTTCTTCGGCCTTTTCAAACCAACGTTCATAATTTTTTAAATCATCAGCCATATAAAATCCTTCCATTTACCAAGATATCTTCTATAAAAAAATCATCTATTATCCTACTTTTTGCCACATCTTTTGGGGTATAGACAATCAAATCTAAAGGGAAAGGAGCCGGAAATAATGATCGTCTAATATGGCGAGCTATATCTCTAGTGGAACGGCTGGTCTCTTTCACAATAAATAAATCCACATCGCTATCTTTAGTTGGTTTTCCCCAAGCGTAAGAGCCAAAGAGAATAATTTTTTCTGGTTTAAATTCTTTAACAATTTTTTTGACGACTTTGTCAAGCTCTTGTCCAATTTCTTTGGTCATAAATACATTATACAATTTTTAATTTCTAATCACAAATTTTTATTGAATTTTTAATTTTTAAATTTTAAAACGTTTTTAAAAATTAGATAATTTAAAATTGATTAGAAATTTAGAATTAAGAATTTGATAATTTCGCTTGGGGATATTATGCCACCTTGTTAAGAAAATATCCTCAAAATGTTTTTTATAGTAGGTCCAAAAATTTCTCAATAGTTAAATTCGCCTGTTTAAGAATACTTTTCAAAACGCCTTTTTTAATATCTTCGGCGTGAATGGGTATCGGCACAATCTTTTTTGTATCAGGATGCCTTAATATCAAATGGCTGCCTGTTTGCCGACGCTTTATAAAACCGGCTTTTGATAGCGCTTTTGCCACGTCTTTCGGCTTTACAACAGGCAATTTCATTCTGCCTCAAATAAAACGCTGGTTTGCTATTTTTACTTCTGAAATTACTACGCCTTCTGGCTCAATCGGAACTTCATCACCATCTTCCTTCAAAACAGCGATGCAGCCCTTGATAGCATCCTCGGCCATTTTGCGGGCATCTTCAAAGTTTTCCCCTTGAGTTACACAACCCGGAAGCGCCGGAACACTAACAACATAACCGCCATTTTCAGCCGGTTCATAGATAGCGGTATATTTGTAAATTTTTTGAAATTCTTTTGTCATTTAATATCCTTAATTTTAATTATAGCACAAAAATCCAAATAACAAAATTTAAATTACAAATGAAATCTTAAATTACAATGTCAAATTTTTTGTCATTTAAGCATTTGTTATTTATTTGACATTTGAGCTTTGAAATTTGGATTTAAGGAATGTGATAATCTCGGTTGGGGGCATTGTGCCACCTTCCCGCGAAAATGCCCCCGAGATTTTTAGCAAAAATCGTGCTCAAAAGAGAACCGTTTCCGAGTTAAGTTAAAAAATGATTCACAGCATACAAAGACTACCCCGAGCTATAGTTCCCTATTGACAAGCAGTTGCTGTGCCAAGTGCTGCGGTACGATCTATTGAATTACCAACAGAGTCTAAACAAGGAAATTTTGAAGCCGAAGCATTAATTGATGAGGAGATTGCCCAAATGCTATCAGATACCTTACAGTTGTAAACTCCCGTTCCACCCTGAGTTGTAATATCACCTGAGAGTATAGAATAATCAGTAATTTCCGTACAACCAGCGGTGGCATCGAAATTATTATTATCTCCTAAATAGGACGTTATAGCTGTTCGAATCTGTGAAAGGTCTGCTTTTATTCTTGCATCCTTTGCTCTCTGTCTTGTGCTGTTAACTGCCACCAAA
>CAZFRP010000069.1:0-4074 GCA_964521415.1 uncultured Candidatus Saccharibacteria bacterium
ATTTGTGATAGAAACTGCCAAACAGAGAGAGAATTTCTTTTAAATTCAAAAAACGATAGTATGCCGAAGATTGGAGTTCAACGCCGATTTTTTCTTTGATTTTATTGGTGCCGCTTTTTATATCATGACCAAGTACAATAATTTTTCCTCTGGTTGCTTTTCTTAAACCCTCAATAATTTCTAAAGTAGTAGTTTTACCAGCGCCGTTTTCGCCAAGCAGTCCAAAAACTTCTCCCCTATTTACCGAGAAAGAGATGTCATTTACAGCGTTTAATTTACCATATTTTTTAACTAAGTTTTGAACGTCAATCACTTTTGGCATAACAAAATTAGTTTATGATGATTTTTTATAATAGTCAATTAAACCAAAAGTACACCTCGTAGGTGTACTTCGGCCGGTATTTATGTCGTACAAATAAAAATCCCCTATTTTTTCTCTATGGCGTTACTGTTTAAAATTATTACCGCGCTGCCGTCAGAAAGTTCTACGCCAGTAAGTCCCTGCTGTTCTTGTGGGATCATTTTTAATAAATAGCTTTTAAAAATATTAAAACCAAAAGTGGGAATACGCAGGTTACCTATCTTGATTTTTTTGATACTGAAATCGATTTTATCCGGGCTAATTTTGGGAATTATTTCAATATTAAACCAAACTCGGTCGCGCCAAATAAAAGAGCGTGATTTTTTCGGGGAATAAACATTCAATAGTGCCGAAACATTATCTTTTTTTATATCACAGTCGGCTTTTTCTATCCTGCTAATATCAGCAGTTTTTATAATTTGATTTTGCGATAAACCCATTAAATATCCCGATGCTTCTGCTTCAGTGATGGTGACCCTGACTTCTTTTTGTGACTTGCTTGATTTTGAAGTCATACTTTCAATTTTTTTTTGAAAAGAAGCAGTATCAAACGCCGGATAATTATTTGCTATATTTGGTTCATGGTAAAAGATTCGTGAAAGCAAAGGAACTTTAAAAATTCCCGATGCAGCAGCAAGCGAGGCAGATATCATAAATGAAATAAAAAAGAAAATAGCCAGGGCAAGAAAACAATTTAAACAAGTACAGCAGCCCTTTTTGGGCGGGGTCGTGGTTTGGCTTATCGCATTTGGAGGAGTCGAAGGAATAGGTTCGGTGTTATTAGTTGTTGAGGGCATAAAACCTCTCAAAATAATTCTTGATTTTCATTTATTATTATACTTTTTTTGCCACCACGATTAAACGTTTTAAATTTGAGCCAATCGGCCAGCAAGTCATTAAGGTTAGCTGTTCCTGTTTTGTCGGATTTAAAACCGAGGTATCGGTATTTTTAACCACTTTTTTTGAAGAAACCTCGTAGGTATATTCTTGGTTTTTTAAATAAACAATTACTTTATCGCCTTTTTGCAAATCGTTTAGCTTTTCAAAAATTTTGCAATAATCGCCTTTGCCAAGCAAGCAGCTTGAATGCCCAAAGATAAAGATATTACTGTTTCCCCCGGGAAGTGCCGTTCCTTTGTAATGTGCTACGCCTTGCAGAAGCGCCTTATTATATGCAGATTTTTTACTACCATCAACGTCTTTAATAATCGGTGCAAGAACGCCAATTTTTTCAATCTTAAGGCCGAATTCCAGAATTTTCGGATCAAGGATACTTTCATTCTGTTTTATTGGGGTGATTGATGGGTAATTAATATTTTTTTCTGGATTATACAGATAAATAAAATAATACGTTAAAATACCCCCAATCAATATTAGTATCACGCTAACTAATATAAAAAGCTTTCGATATCGTTTCTCTATGCTAAATTGCATTCATGTTTAGATTTTGAGTTTTTCGCCAAAACTGCCAATAACCGGAAGTGGCTGTGTTTTTCCAGACAAGGCATTCATTAAACCCATGATAAACAGAACCAAAACCAAAATTCCAATAATTGGCGAAACAACCCAGCCAATAAATGGAATCACGCCAACAACGCCAGCAATTATTTCCACAATAAATAGCACCAGTCCCTGTCTGGCGTGGTACTGGGCAAAAGGTGAGTTTTTTGCCGCCAAAAGCGGGATTAAAAACAAGATTCCAAGGTAAGCAATTGCTGCCATTGCTTTGTTTTGCTCCGCATCGCTTCCGCCTGCTTTAGGCGCGGTTTCTTCTGCCATTTGTCCTCCCCAATTTATTTTCTTTTGTTATATCATACACCATAATTTTTAATCTTTCTATTTTTAGGATAAAATAATAAATAGGAAAATGCAAGTCAAAAAAGTTGTTTTTAAAATTGCTTTAATCGCCTTAATAAGCGCTTGTTTGATTACGACTGGCGTTTTTGCTTATCGAAAATATTTCAAAAATGAGTCACCTTTTTCTGGTTTGCCAGGTCCCCTATCTGGTCCGATCAGTTCCAGTCGCGCAGAAAATTTAGATATAAAAGAAATCATCAAGTGGACAAATTATTATCGCAATCAGAATGGCGTTACCTCTCTTTTTGAGAATACCAAACTTGATGGTGCGGCTGAGGCAAAAACCAAAGATATGTTTTTATTGCAATATTTTGAACATACATCGCCGACTGGCAAAACCGCTTCGGATCTGGTGACCGCATCCGGGTATAGCTATAAATACGTTGGGGAAAATTTAGCTTTAGGCGATTTTCAAAACGAAAAGGATTTGGTTGATGCCTGGATGGCAAGCGAAGGGCATCGTAAAAATATTTTAAATCCAGATTATAAAGAGATTGGCGTTGCGGCAATTTTGGATAATTATCAAGGAAGAGAAACTTGGATATCAGTGCAGGAGTTTGGCACAAAAATGCCAAATTGCAGTGCGCCTTCTGATTCATTAAAAAAACAAATTGATGAGGGCAAATCAAAAAACGAACAGGCCGAAAATCTTTATCAGGAAGCAGAGGCGCTAATCGCGGCCGGCAATGCCAAAATTAAACAAGGAAATGAAATTTTTTCAAGCACTGGCGATCAGGCGCAAGCGAAGCCCTATTATGAGGAGGGACAAAACTTACAAACACAAGGGCAAGCCAAAATTAATCAAGCGAAACAATTGCAGGCAGAGACGCAAAATTTACCAGATTTAGTCAATCAATATAACAAACAAGCAACAGATTATAATCAATGTATAACTAAGTGAGAAAAAAGAAGACCCCGCATTGCTTCATCGCCGGGCAGGCAGATGTGAACGACGCGGGGCTTAAGATGCCCCTACTGGTGAGGTAGTCGGAAATTCCGTAGAAAAGTGTCCCACGGATTTCGATGGGGCAAAAACGCTAAGGGGTTAGACCACGATCAGGCCCAAAGCGATTGCCTGCCTGAAGGCCTGTACGCGGTTTGACACCCCGAGCTTTCCATAGGCCTTATAGAGGTGGAAGTGTACGGTTCTCGGGCTAACGAACAGAGCGTCAGCGATCTCTCTGTCACTTTTTCCCTCTGCCATTAGCGATAGAACCTCATGCTGTCTTTTGGTCAATCGTTTGGTTTCTTCCACTTTCATCCTCCTGTTTCTTGTTTTTCGCCCAAAAAAAGAAGATAGAGAGATTCCTTTCTCGGGCATTACATATTATAGCAATATTTGTTGATATTTGTCAAGCCCCCACACCAAAAGTTTGGTGTGGGAGTAAATTACCAAATACGGATTATTACTTAGTAAATTTGAAGGTAGGAATAATAAGATCAAAATATTTTATTTGATTTTGCATTTTGGTCTTATCTTCTAAGGAAATCATCGATAGTAAAAATTTTTGTCCCGCTGTTGTAAATGACGCTTCTTTAGCATAAACTTCAGTTGAAGCCAATACCTGTGCCTGATTTTCGGTCGTCATATCAGATAAACTTCTTAAGTAATAGATGGTCATGCTATTAATGGTTTCTTGTTTAATAATCGTTTCCTGAGCTGGTACTGTTCCACCTGGCAAAGCATAAAACCTAATCAAACCAGATGGCGTATTAGATTTATCATACTTATCAGAATTTTGATAATTGGAAATCTGAAAGCCATCTCTATTATCAAAGGTATAATTCTCTACATACCAATCTTTCGGATACTTAAAACTAAATCCATAATCCGTATTCGTATACGTTTTCCAATC
>CAZFRP010000070.1:0-2641 GCA_964521415.1 uncultured Candidatus Saccharibacteria bacterium
TCAGAAAGTATGGCGTCGCTTTCTTTGTAAGCCGTTTCTTCAATGCCATTTTTTAATTTAATGGTTAATTTATTGTCCAAAACCGTAATTTGCTCAATTTCATTATTTTTTGCTTGAGTAACAACTTGAGAAATATTAACTTGAGAGGACTTGGCCTGTTTTTGAAAAAACAAAGAATAGACCGAAAGTCCCAAAAGGGTGATTAAAATTATATACCAGAGTGTTTTGCTCATAAATTATCCTTAATGGCTCTGAGAGGAATTGAACCTCTGTCTTCGGCTTATGAGTCCGTCGCTCTGCCATTGAGCTACAGAGCCCCTTGGTTGCAGGGGTGGGAATTGAACCCACTACCTCGAGGTTATGAGCCTCGCGAGCTACCGGTGCTCCACCCTGCGAGAACAATTATAACAAGTAAGAAGCTAAAAAACAACCCTTAAATCTTTTTTTTATTTCTCAGTTCTTGTTTAATCTTTAAAATCTCATCATAAATAATAATCGTGGCGGGAATTATAATTAAAATAACCACGCCAGTGGTGGTTCTGGCAAAGCCGAGCGGATAGCCAAGATAAGGAATCGCCAGGCGCACTTTGCCGATAATATTATAAAGATAAATTCTTTCTTGGTCCGGTGTGTTATTGGCATCACCTTGAGTGATACCGTAGGTTATACCATTTTCCGTTTTAAGCTCCAGTAGTCGGTGGGTGACTGCTTCTTTGGAAGCACTTGATTTATAAAAAGTAATAATATCTGAAGGCGCGTAAGTTCCTTTGGTTTTAACTAAGATTAAGCTACCGGTTTTTATCGTTGGTTCCATGCTGCCTGATTGTACCGTATAAAGCCGAATGCCAAAAAAAGAAAAACGCGAAGAAAGAGCAGCCAGGGCAAAAATTATTATCACAAAATAAAAAATATAGGTGACAATTTGCCAAGCGGTAATTTTTTTCATCATTAAAAACTCAGAAGCCCCACCCTTTTTTTAAAAGAGCTGGGCTATGAATCTTTAACTGGAGCTGGCATCAACAACAAAATCAAAAGTGGCAGAAAGGCCTTCGTACGAATTGTCAGCGTCAGACGGCAAGGTGACTGTGTATTTTACATCTTCAGAGCTTCCTGGTATTAATTCGGTCCAACGAGGAGCAAGTAAATCAGCATTTGTTAAACCAGAAATTGGACCACTATAAACTGGCATCCATGTTGCCCAACCACGGTTGGCTTCAACGACAATTTGCAGTTTGTTGTAAAGGTAGTCGCTGCCCCCAGTTTTTGCAGCAGAAACTTTTAGGACTTTTGCCGATAGAGTGGATGGGCCGGCAAACCAGGGTTGGCCGAAGTTATTTACACCAAACTGTCCTGATTTACTGTCACCAGGAGCGGCATTGGTAACATTAAAACCAGGGATACTGGCTTGTCCGTTTATTCTAATTTCCAATGTACCAGTGGCAAAGGTATTACCGGTGACTTTTGCCTGACTGGTAAAGATAGCACCAGTTGCTGAAATGGTTAAAGCCGCGACCACGCCGATTATCACCAAACTTTTTAAAATTTTCATAATTTTTTACTCCATAAATTTTATCCATAGCTTGATCGACCCGTCTCGCGTCGGCTTCGCCTTGCGAGCCGAGGCGGACCCGTCTCGCGTCGGCTTCGCCTTGCGAGCCGAGGCGGACCCGTCTCGACTTGGCCATCGAGCCAAGGCGGACCCGAGTTATTAATACTGCTTAAGTGAAAAAACTACATTGAAGGTTACGTTCTTACCCTGTAGATTATTTTGGTCTTCGTCGGTTTCAGGCAAATAAATCCTCTGAAATCTGGTTGTACTGGTTGTGCCGCCAAGAGAATAAGGACCTTTGTTTAAAGTGCTAAGCGGGCCATCATAAACCAGGGGTCCGTTTTTGCCATCTTGTCGAATTTCGGTATAAAGCGCATTGTACAAATCGTCATCTCCGCTGGTTTTTTCAGCCGAAATAAAAAGCCATCCTGCCAAATTGCCTGTATTGGTAATAACAAATTTTTTCCAAACACTTTTATCACCTGGGGCAAATTTGGATATGCTCCACGGATATGAATTAGTAGAATCAACTGTGAGATTTAAAGTTCCGGTTGCTAAGGCATTGTTTGACTTTGTCACCTGGCTATTAAAATACGCGTAAGTTACCGAGACGGCTACTGCAGCCACAACAACGCTTATAACAATATTTTTTAATATTTTCATAATTTTCCTCCAAATAATTAATTAAAGCTTGGTCGACCCGTGCAAGCAAATTTTATAATTTAAAGCTCTTATCTTTGGTAAAATATTCCCACCAGAGCCGATAATTCGGCTTATTATTTTCGTTAGTATTGGTTTGGTTTGAGGTACTTTGACTCTCGGATTGCGGTTCACTTTGGAGAATCACGACTTTTTCATCTGGTTTTACCAGCCCCAATTTGCGGCGGGCTTCCATTTCCTTGAATGATTCTGTTTGAAAATAAGCGATTTGATTTTCAAGATCTTGTTTTCCAATTTCTAAAGTATCAAGTTCGGTTTTTAATTTTTTTACTCGCTGATCGGTTTTCCAATTAGTATAAACTGATCTTCCTACCAAAACAGAAAGATATATCAGCCCTAAAACTCCAATAATGTAATATGTTTTTTTCATTT
>CAZFRP010000070.1:2741-3926 GCA_964521415.1 uncultured Candidatus Saccharibacteria bacterium
ATTTTACCACCGATCTTCTTTTTTTTCTGTACTTTCGGTACCTTTTTCCGCGTACCATTTCCAGCCCATATAAGTGGCAATGCCCAAAATTAGAATGGAAATCACCACAATGAGCGGGGTCCAGTTTTGCGTCTCTTGTTCATCTTTCTCATCGCCCAAAACCTTGCCCGGTTCTTCTGGTTCTGATGGTGTGATGGTCTGCGCTTCAGCTTCTGGGATAATTTGGGTTTCAGGTTGAGCTTCGGTTTCCTGTTGTATTATGGTGCTTTTTTCTGGAATTGCCACAATTTTGGCAATTGAAGTGGTAATTACCGCCGCTTCTGATTTATAACCTCCGGCATTTATGGCAATAATTTTATAATGATAATCTTTTCCTGCGATAGCGCCAGTATCTGTATATGAGGTTTGGTTAGAAGTTAAGGTGGCAATTAAAACATAAGGGCTACCTGAGCGGTAAATTTCATAAGAAGTAGCACCGGCCACCGCATTCCATTTTAAATTTACTTTGTTGTCAGAGACACTGGCAAAAAACCCCGTTGGCGTATCAATTGAGCGGGCCTTCACATATGTTGTGGCCTGCTCGTCGTCATCTCCTTGGGGTGCTGCCTGCGGGTTCCCAGCTTTATCAGTGGCGACAATATAAAAATCGTAATAGCCATCGCCGTTTGCCAAATCAGTATCAAAAGTTATTGGCGAGGTTGCGTAGTTTCCGCCATATTGTGTCCAATATGTCCAACTGTCATTGCCGTTCACCGAATAAGAATAGTAGAGATTAACAAAATCAACCCCCGAGCCCGCGTCATCCGCTACATAGGGAATGGAAAAAGTTTTGGTAAAAATGTTCGGCGGCAATGGCTGTGCTGACGCATCAGGTGCGGTGGTATCAATAGTAAACTGCCAAGATTGCGCGCTGGTATTTCCCAAATTATCATAAACTATTACAGAAACAGAATGAATATTATCGCTTAGAGGGGTGGTCGGCACATATGAAACGCCCGTATTGGTATTGAAGGCAACTTTATTACCATCAAGATATAAACCGCCCAGAGTAGGATCAACTCCGCTTCCCATTTCAATAAATATTGCTGAAATTAGCGGTTTGGTTTCTTTAGTATAACTTCCAATAGTCGGTGTTAAACTACTAATTTCTGGTGCTCCCGTGTCTTTAATGATATTTTGGTTGGA
>CAZFRP010000071.1:0-3875 GCA_964521415.1 uncultured Candidatus Saccharibacteria bacterium
CGCCCGAGCAGAATTCATTTGTAAAGTTTTAAGAATTTTCTTCAAAAAAAGTTCGCTCATCGTTCAATAGATACCAGAAACTTGCACCCGTAGCTCAATGGTAGAGCGCTTGGTTTACATCCAAGAGGTTGTCCGTTCGAATCGAACCGGGTGCAGATGGCATAGCGGGCGAGCATTCAAAGCATCAAAGGTTCACCCCAGAACCAGAGCAGAGCTCGGTTCGGGGTGCCCTGAACCCTATGTGGTTCATGGGCAAATCCTGCACCGCCCACCAAACTTCGTTCCTTCGGAGCTTCGCTTGGCAAGCCAAATTATTTTTCTTTTTCAATTTTATGATTGGGAATAATAACATTATCACATTAGCAATAATGTCATAATGTTTTTCTAAGTAGGGTATCGTGTAGAAAAAAATATTGCATTTTTTGACAAAATAGTATATAATGATTTTGGAAAATATGTGTGAGGAGGTGATGCAAAGAACCTTGGAGTCATGGCGTGTGGTGTAAAGGGTCCTACGGTACAATGGCGTGCCACCGACTGCTGGCCGTTCCTTTATTGGACGGCGAAGTATGATCCACTGCAAGGAGAAGTACGCCGGAATCCCACGGAGGGAATATTATGAGAAAGACAGCGTACCTTTTGTTCTTCGTCCTTGTGGCCATTATGGCGCTTGCCTTAGCACCGTGTCAGGCGATGGGTCCGTCATTGGACTCTAAGCTGATAATGGCGACCACATGGACGACCGGCACGAACATCGGCAGCTCCGACCTCAGCCCGCCGACGACAGCTCTGAACCAAGTGGGTTATGAGGTCCAGATCACCATCACGGCCGCGACTCGCGCACTAGAGAAGAGCGGCGCCGCCGTCCAGAACGAGCAGTTCGCAGCCAGCACCCGGACGATCATCGTCAACACAAATCAGGCCATCATCATCGGCCTCGCGTACAGCACAGACGTCACGATCGTCGAGTCACATCAGGCCTTCGAGGGCCAGGTCGCTAAGACACCCGGGCGGACTGCACGCGACGGGATTCGTGCAGGCCCGCCGGCGCCCGCACAGGTTGCAACTTGTACATCCCTCGAGACCACGACGACCGCGGACGCCACCAGCTCCGGACCCGGCGACAAGAGCGCCACGTTAGCGCTGGCATAGGCCAACGACATCACCGGCCAGTAGCCAGCAACCCGTCCCGCCTTTCGGCGGGACGCTTCTTTTTTTTGCCCGCATATTCTATAATCAAAGCGGACTATATATGGCAGATGAAATTGAAGAGATTAAACGCAAAATTGACATTGTTGACCTGATATCATCTTATATTACCCTAAAAAAAGCCGGCGCCAATTATAAAGCGATTTGTCCTTTTCATCAGGAAAAAACGCCCTCTTTTATGGTCTCTTCAGAAAAACAGATATGGAAATGTTTTGGCTGCGGAAAAGGCGGCTCGGTGTTTGATTTTTTGATGGAACTTGAAGGACTGGAATTTCCTGAAGCCCTTAAACTTCTGGCTGATCGGGCTGGTGTTACTTTACAAAGATTTGATAAAAAAGAATTTAAAGCGCAAAAAGACGAGAAAACCAAACTTTATGAAATAAATGCGCTGGCGGCAAAATTCTTCCATAAAATTTTGCTGGGCAAAGAAAAAGCGCAATTTGTCCGCGACTATTTAAAAAAACGAAAAATTGAAAATAGTTCTATCAAGGAATTTGTCTTGGGCTATGCCCCAAATACCCGCAATCTTCTGTCTAACTTTTTGCAGGCGAGAGGATACAAGATGTTAGACGCACAAAATGCTGGCCTTATAGCCAATGGTCGCGACCGTTTTTTTGATCGCCTAATGTTTCCAATTAAAGACACCTTAGGAAATGTGATCGCTTTTACGGGCCGGGCAATGCACCAAACCGAGGCCGGCAAATATGTCAATTCTCCTGACAGTCCAATTTTTAACAAATCACGGGTAATCTACGGGCTTGATGTCGCCAAGTCAAAAATCAAAGAAAAAAATCAAGTAATCATTGTTGAAGGCCAAACCGATGTTATCGCCGCACACCAGAATGGTTTTAAAAATGTGGTTGCCAGCTCGGGCACGGCATTAACCCAGTATCATTTAGAAATTTTGGGGCGCTTTACCAAAAAAATTGCTTTCTGTTTTGATCAAGATACTGCCGGGGAAGCAGCGACCAAAAAAGCGATTGCGCTTGCCCACCAAATGGATTTTGATGTGAAAATTATCCTCCTTCCCTCTGGTAAAGACCCGGATGATGTCTTGCGCGAAAATCCAACTGAATTTGAACGGGCAGTAAAAAATCAAAAGGGCGCGCTTGATTACTATTTTGAAATTTCATTTAAAAAGTATCAAGGCGAACTTAATGCGGAAAATAAACGTGAAATCGCCGCCGAACTACTGCCGGCCATCAAAAATTTAAGTAACCAAATCGTCCGCTCGCACTATATTCAAAAATTAAGCGAAAAATTAAACGTTCCGGAAAAATATCTTTACGAAGCGCTGGAAAAAACGAAATTGTCATCATATGAAATAATCCCAAAACCAGAGCCCAAAAATAAAACCACCAATACCATGGAAGAAAGATTACTGGGCATTGTGCTTTTACATCCTGCATTTCAAAAGGACTTTATCAACAAAATCGATGAGTGCGATTTTAAAAATATTGAATGCAAAGAACTTGCCAAAGAAATCAAAAAACACTATAATGAAAATGCCCTTTTTGATGTTAATTCATTTAAGAAAAAGGTCTCCAAAAAATTAGCCGAAAGAATTGATTTTCTTATCTTGTCTTTTTCTGAAAATGAAGACGAAGACAAGGATCTCTTACATCAAGAATTTATTGAGTATATAAGCCGCCTTTCTACACAAAATTTAGAATCAATTAAGCTTGATTTTGAAAATAAAATTAAGGATGCCGAGAAAACCAAAAATAAAGAGGAAGTTAAAAAACTGATTAAAGAATTCCAAAAAGCAGTGATCGGCAGATAATATGCCCAAAAGATTAGTCCCTAAAATTAAAGAAATTATTGAAGTTCCTCTGTACGCGAAAGAACTTATCAAAAAAGGCAGAGAACATGGCTTTGTCACTTTTTTTGAAATCAGACAAATTGTTCCTGACGTTGAAAAACATGTCAAGGATGTAGATAGCATTATCAATTTCTTCTATAAGGAAGGGGTTGATGTTATTGAAGGCAGTGATACTTTCCTTAAAAAGGAAGACAAAGAGCACGAAAAAGAGATTAAAGCACTTGAAGCTGATATTACTGATGATTCGGTCAGGATGTATTTGCGGGAAATTGGCAAAATCGCTTTGCTTCGCGCTGATGAAGAAATAAAACTGGCAAAACGGATTGAAATGGGTGATGAAATTGCCAAGAAAAAATTAGCCGAAGCCAACTTGCGGCTGGTGGTCTCCATTGCTAAAAAATATATTGGCCGAGGCCTTTCACTCCTTGATTTAATCCAGGAAGGAAACACGGGTCTTTTACGTTCGGTAGAGAAATTTGATTGGCGAAAAGGATATAAACTTTCAACCTATGCCACCTGGTGGATACGGCAAGCGATCACCAGAGCGATTGCCGATCAGGCACGCACCATTCGTATTCCGGTTCATATGGTAGAAACGATTAATAAATTGGTCAAAGTGCAAAGACAGCTGGTTCAAGATTTGGGCCGCGAGCCGCTCTCTGAAGAGATTGCCGCGGAAATGGGCATTGATGTCAAAAAAGTGGAACATATTTTAAAAATTTCCCAAGAAACGGTTTCGCTTGAGGCGCCAGTAGGCGAAGAGGAGGATTCGCGTCTGGCTGATTTTATTGAAGATAAAGAAGCGCTTTCTCTGGAGGAAGTGGCGATTTATAAATTAATGAAA
>CAZFRP010000072.1:0-3862 GCA_964521415.1 uncultured Candidatus Saccharibacteria bacterium
TTTCTCTTCAACTGCCTTTTGTACCGCCTCTCTTGCTTTTGCTAAATAATCTCTCGGATCAATTACTTTTTCGTTTGTAATTCCGACTCTTACTGCCTGCGTAAAAACTTCGCGAAGCTGGGTATCAATATTGATTTTACAAATTCCATTTAAAATCGCGTTTTTGATATCAGAATCAGAAACCCCAGAAGCGCCATGCAAAACAATTGGTACATCAGTTTTTCGGCGAATTTCAGAAAGAAGCTCAATATTAAGCTCTTCTTTTGGCGCGTGGCCATGACTTGAGCCAATTGAAACCGCAAGAGAGAATAATCTGCTTTTTCTGACAAATTCTGCCACTTCTTTAGGATTGGTATATCTCAAATGTTCTGATAGCGTACCAAGTTCTCCTTCAACTGGAATGCCTTTTTTTTTCGCTAATTCGACGGTTTTGCGAACTAAAGCGATATTTTCTAAGAGAGGCAAATGGGAACCGTCAACCATAATTGAAGTGTATCCTGCTTCAAGACAATCTTGCGCCATTTCAATTGAAAGTCCGTGATCTAAGTGCAATATTACCGGTACATTGGCATCTGCTGCCATTTGTCTAATTAAAGTTGATAGATATTTTAACCCAGAGTATTCAATCGCTTTTGGCGTGGTTTCAACAATCACCGGTGAATTTAAGTTTTCGGCCGCTTGAATAATTGCTTTGGCGGTTTCTAAATTGTAGGCATTAAAAGCACCCAGCGCAACTTTCTTTCTCTGCGCTTTATGAAGTAATTCTTTAGAGCTTACCAACATATTTCCTCACTTCGTTAGATTAAGTTTAAAATCATTTTCGCTCTTCAAATTCTAAATGTGACTCATCCTTTTATGTTTTTTAATTCCTAAGTTTTCTGCTATAATCTCCAAGTCCTCCCAAAACCTCAAATCACAATATGCGTTCGCCATTTTTGAGGATAATTCGAACATTGTGTCATCGCCTACATCTGTTATATCAAAACCAACCCCTTCTAAATCAGCCCTGCAAACACTTGTTATAGGAAAATCTTTGTAATATTTTTCTGGTGTTGCAGTTAATCGGTGTTTATTTTTTATATTCATGATCTTACAATTAAAACTAAAATTTATTTTTTATTTTTACCATTTTCTTTTATGTAAGTAAAAATATCGTGATTGTTTCCGTTTTCTTCGGGCTGAGCTTCCTTATAATGGTTTTTAACTAATCCATAAGGCAAATCGGGCTGTCTTCCGTTCAGCAATTCATTGATGGTAAGAATTTGAATTTTTGGAAATTCTTTTAAACTGTAACTAGTTTTATAGCATCCTGCAGAAACCATTTCTTCTTTCATTGGTCGCGTTGGTTCTTCTAAGGTTATAAATAAACCGCCGTCAGCTTTTTCTCTTTGAATATCCCCTTTTAATGTAGCGATTTGGTTTCTTTGAACGTGACCGCCCTTTACTTGGATTATTATTTTCCCGTATTCATTCTTGTCCACATCCTTTAAAAAAGTAATCACCCCATCAATTCCTTTATCCGCACCTTTCATATTTTCTTTTGTTTTATT
Source organism: uncultured Candidatus Saccharibacteria bacterium (assembly GCA_964521415.1). Lineage (GTDB taxonomy): Bacteria > Patescibacteriota > UBA1384 > JAPLVJ01 > JAPLVJ01 > CAZFRP01. The sequence goes on from CAZFRP010000072.1 coordinate 1,551, forward strand.
TTTGGCAGGAATTGCTCCCTTAATTAATAATAAAGCCCAATATTCAAAATCCCAAGGACTTCTTTGAAATAATAGTTTTGCACCGTGCAAATCTTTAGGCAAACCATCTATATTTATTTTTTGAATCAATGCCTTGCCGCGAAATTTCTGCGATAACCTGTCTTTAATAACCTTTATTGCCAAACTTGAGATATCAACGCCAATCCAACGGCGATTTAATTTTTCCGCTACGGCAACTGTCGTACCACAACCACAAAACGGATCTAAAATCCAATCACCTTCTTTAGAAGATGCTTTAATAATTCTTTCTAATAATGCCTCTGGTTTCTGGGTTGGATAACCGAGACGTTCTTTTGAAACAGGAGCGATAACAGGAACTTCCCATACATCACTCATTTTCACACCACCGGATTCTGTATCTTCGACACGTGAAGGAACTCTTTTACCAGTATTTGGATCCACTGCAGAAACAATTGTTTTTGTACCAAATCTTTTTAAAGTTGAGTCAGCTCTTGGCTGGAGTATAGTATTGAATTTTAGTTTTTCGCTGTCCTTTCCGTAAAATAAAATTATATCGTGATTTCTTGAAAACATTTTTTGACTAACTGCCCACTTCTTGTAACTCCAAACTATTTCATTTATAAAATTCTGTTTTCCAAAAACTGCATCCATAACAATTTTCAAATAATGGCTAGCAGTGGGATCGCAATGAAGATAAATTGAACCACTTGATTTTAGAACACGGCGTAATTCGATCAACCTAATGGTCATCATTGTCAGATACGCCGACATATCATTTTGCGCCCTAAGTATTTTGATTAGAGATTGTATTAAATTAGAGATTTTTTCGTTAGTTTTGGTAACCAAATAATGGTAAGTTTGTTGGGTTTTTTCATTCCAGTGCCAAGAATCATCAAATGCATGACTTTGGGCCGAGCTGTCAACCATGCCCTCTTTAAAAATAACATTGTAATTTCTATTAGAATTAAACGGTGGGTCAAGATAAATTAAATCAAAACTCTCATCAGGAACTTTTTCACGTAATACTTCCAGATTATCACCGAAATAAAGGGTTCTATTTTGCATTTGCCCCTACTTTTTCAATAATTTTGATAAATTCTTTAGCTTTAAGTGAGGCGCCGCCGACTAAAACTCCGTCTATTATATCATAGGCGACAAAACCAGAAATGTTAGACGCATCAACGCTGCCGCCGTATAGTACTGGGGATTTATTGTAGGTGGTTTCTTTTATTTCCCTAATAATTTTTGCCGCGTAGCTTGGCTCACAATCTTCCCTGTCTACGATGGTACTAATCGCCCAAACCGGCTCGTAGGCAAAAATTACTTTATCCAAATCTTCATTTCTAACTTCTGACAGGGTATTTTTGACTTGAGATAAGATAAGATGACTTTTTTCACCTTTTTTAAATTCACCAACACAAATTATTGGCGTTAAATTATTATCCAGTGCTACTCGCACTTTTTTACTAATTAATTTATCGTCTTCGTTAAAATATTTTCGGCGCTCTGAATGACCCAATATTACATACTGGCAAAAATCTTTGAGCATTTTAGTAGAGATTTCGCCAGTAAACGCGCCACAGGGCATAAAATGGCAATTTTGGGCACCAAGATGGATGATTGGATAATTGGATAATTGGATAATTGGATAGATTACTGGCAAAGCAGTAAAAGGGGGACATAGCACAATATTTAAATTTTCAATTTTCAATTTACAATTTTCAATTCCTTTAATAATTCCGTGAACCAACTCTTTGGCTTCGGCGGCATTGCAGTTCATTTTCCAATTTGCCACAAGATATTTTTGCATTAACCCTCCTTGATTTTTTGCTCTAAATAAACCAGTAAATTACTTTCAGTGACGAAGCCGGAAATACGATCAATTTCTTCACCATCTCTAAATAAAATTAAGGTTGGCGTGGAAGTTACTTTATACCGCGCCGTAATAGCAGGATTTTTCTCAACATCAAGTTTTGCGATCACGACTTTCTTTTTGAATTTTGGGGCCATATCTTCAATTGCCACCCCGAGCTTTTGACAATCCGGCGATGAAGCAGTATAAAAATTGACTAAATGAAATCCTTTTGAACCTAAAATTAAATCGCCAAATGAAAAATCCGATAGATGCCTAACATCTGTTTCTACCATTTTAACTCCTATCATTATGGTAGAGAATCATCAATAAAAAATCAAGCCCCTACACTAACAATATTTTCGTTACCGAGCGAACTATTTTATCATCTTCTTGCTTCTCAGTTTTAGGTGATATTTTTTGGCAAAGCGGTGGGCTT
>CAZFRP010000073.1:0-3855 GCA_964521415.1 uncultured Candidatus Saccharibacteria bacterium
TTATTTCCAGTCGAAGTGTAATCTATCACCGGAAGAATAGAAACACTGGGAAGATCAATATCGTAATTATAAGTAGCGTATCTTTGCACTCCAATATATGCTCCGCTTTCCGCTGACTGCTTATACCAGCTGTTAATATCTATGTCAGTTAAAAAAGCCAGAGGATAATTGGGTATTACATCTGGAGAATTTTGAATCCATATAGCACAATTCCATTCCTCTGAACTGGCCGGAGATTCAATAGTCAAAGCCTTTGCGTCCTGGCCGTTTGGCTGACCGTGTGTTGGCGAAATTCCTCTTAAATAATATTTGGTGATTTGAGAACCAGTATTTCCAACAAAAAAAAGCATTTTTCTTTTAGTAGTATTCAAATTGGTATCCACGACAGTAAAACTTAAGGAATAAGTGCCAGGTCGTGTAACTGTAAAATGACCGGTGATATCGTTACCTATTTCACTATCTTTGTTTATTGTTTCCGTGGGATAAGTCGCAATTGTTGCACAATTATTACAATCTGCGCCAGAGAGAGTAAATGTAGAAATGCTAAAACTAACAGTATCGCCAACGCTCCTTCTTCTCGTAGAGTCAATAAATGTCAGCATCTTGCTAGTAATATTATGGAGAAATTGATTTGAGGAATATGTATTAGTATCAACATCGGCATTAGAGATGTCATTCATATTGTTTGAGATTACATTACCGGTTATTGTGTTTGAGGAGGGATTATTAATAAGGATACCGGTCATATTCGAGTTTATAGTGTTATTTCTAACAGTATTTGAGGAAGAGGACGAAAGCCAAATGCCGGTTCGATTAAAGTTTACGGTGTTGTTTTCTAAAGTACACAAGGAAGTACCGATAAGAAAAATACCTTCGGTTGAATTTAAATTAGTAGTGTTATTCTCAAGAATACTTGAGTCGGAAGACGAAAGCCAAAAGCCGAAACTATTTGAATTTGCAGTATTACCAATCAAGTGATTCAAGGAAGAAGACACAAGATAAATGCCGATAAAATTTGAGTTTGTGATATTGTTGGTAAGAGTGTTTGAAGAGGAATTTATCAGGTAAATGCCACCATTAGAAGTATTTGAATTTGTAATGACACGATTAATTATTGAGCCAGTGGTATTAGAAAAATAAATCCCTATACCAAAGTTGGTTATATTTAGATTTTGGATAGTAATGTCGTCAAAACCGCTAGGGTTGCTAATACCATTAGCCAATCCAGCCCCATTTCCTGTTATGGTATAGTTTCCACCGTCAATAGTAATTCCATCAGCTCCTACAACTAAACCATCACCCGAACAATTAATATCGTGATCTAAAATAAGGTTTGCAATAATTGTTGTACCGCATAAAGGATCATCGGCTCCATGCGCTTTTTCTGGCTTAATTAATAAAGTAAAACCCAAAAGCTGGAGCAAAAGCACTCCAGTTAATACTGAAATTGTCAGTTTTTTGATTTTTATCCCCATCTATTTTATTTTAACAAAAATCATTTTTCCTGCAACTGTTTGATAAATACGCTCCACTTGACATTCTAATTCTTCACCGACTTTTTTTTCGCCATCTTCTACCACTACCATTGTACCGTCAGGCAAATATCCCACTCCCTGCCTCTTTTCTTTACCTGGCGCCACAATTTTGACCGATAAATTTTCTCCTGGCAAAACAATCGGCTTTAGCGCATTGGCTAATTCATTTATATTTAAAACCGTCACCCCGGAAATTTCTGCCACTCGATTTAAATTATAATCAGAAGTCAAAAGTCGCGCATTACGAGCGCTTGACAACCGAACTAATTTTTTATCAATCTCTTTATCCCTAAAGTCGGTTTCTATAATCTCTGTCTCAATGTGAGGATTCTTAGAAAGCCGCGATAAAACTTCCAGTCCCCTTCTCCCTCTGGCTCTTTTTAAATCGTCAGAATTATCGGAAACTTTTTGCAACTCATCTAAAATAAATCGCGGAATAATTAATTTACCCAAAATAAAACCGGTTTTTGAAAGTTCTTCAATCCTACCGTCAATAAAGGCCGAGGTATCTACGACAATTTCCGGAAGCGAAGTAATTTTTTTATCAGTCCTATTTTCAGTTTTTTGCGAAACAAACGAAAATAAGCGATGGAAAACTCTGCTTATTCCCTCAACTTGACTTAGGAAAAAATCACAAATTGCCGCCGCCACCACAACGGTAATAACAATTGGAAGCCACCTACCCCACGGCAAAGGGAGCTGCGAAAGGGGCGAACCCAAAAGATCGCCCAAAAGTAAACCCAAAAGAAGACCAACAATACCAATAAAAATATAAGAGGCCTGGTATTTAAGCAAACGGCGAAAAACAGTTAAAAAGATAATTCCGATCACTAATAAAATGATAAATAAATTTATGTCGGACAAATTAAATAAAGACATAATAACCTCCTTGTTACGGTTTAAAATTGTTTAAATTGTTTAATCACTCGCTACGCTCGTTTGTTTAAGTTGTTATACAATTTGCATCATTTTGCATCGAGTCCAGCGAAGCTGGACGATCAAGCAATTTGCTCCATTGTTAAATTTCTGTTGTTAATTTTAAAGCATTATTCAGTGTTTTTGCCCCTGAGTCAATAATATTATTGAATCCGAGCGCTTTTGCTTCTTTTTTTCTTTTCTCAAGTTGATTGATATTTCTAATTTCTCCCGATAAACCAACTTCTCCAATAAAAACGGTTTTTTCTTTTATTTTTTGGTTTTGAAATATAGAATAGATACTGGCGCAAATCGCTAAATCAGCTGCCCGATCATCAATTTTCATTCCACCAATAATATTAACATAAACGTCGTATAAATTCAAAGGTATTTCCATTCGTTTTTCCAGAACGGCTAAAAGCAGATCCAAACGACGCAAATCAAACCCTGACGCTACTCTTTTAGGATAGCCAAAAGGACTTTTGGTAATCAATGTTTGTATTTCAATTAAAAAAGAACGAGTGCCGGACAATATAGATGTGATTGCTGTCCCCGGCGCATCCTGGTAATTTTGCAAAAATAATTTGGATGGATTTTTCACTTCAATCATGCCGCTCTCGGCCATTTCAAATACGCCCACCTCTTGCGTGGCGCCAAAGCGATTTTTTATGCTCTGTAGTATTCGTAAATTAGCAAATCTATCTCCTTCTAAATATAGAACAACGTCAACAAGATGCTCCAAAATTTTTGGGCCAGCCACTGATCCTTCTTTAGTAACATGACCGACCAAAATTATCGGGATATTCTTCTGCTTGGCATATTGCTGAAACTGCATGGCTGTTTCTCTTACTTGAACGATACTGCCGGGCGTTGAAGGAAATTCTTCATCATACATTGTTTGAATAGAATCAATGACTAAAAGAGACAAGGAGGATGAAGAGACGAGAAATTTATCAGCGGCCTCTAAAATTGCATCAATATTTGTTTCGCACAATATATAAGTATTTTCGGTTTTAATTCCTAATCTATCGGCGCGCATTTTAATTTGCTCTTTTGATTCTTCACCAGAAACATACAAAACAGAATTTTTATTGTCATTTTGAATTTTAGAAGCAATTTGTAAAACCAAGGTGCTTTTTCCAATTCCTGGCTCGCCCCCAAGTAAAATAACCGAGCCCGGAACAATGCCGTCACCCAAAACCCGATTAAATTCGCTTGAGAAACTTGAAAGCCGATGATACTGGGAAATTTTAATATCTTTTAATTTTTCGGGTGGCTTTATATCTACCCGCTGTTTTCCGTGTGTTTTTGGGCCTGTTTTGAGCGAAATTTCTTTGATCGTGTTCCAACTACCACAAGAAGAACATTTACCTGACCAAGTCAAAAATTCTTCCCCGCAACTTTC
>CAZFRP010000074.1:0-3816 GCA_964521415.1 uncultured Candidatus Saccharibacteria bacterium
TGGCTTTTTCTATTAATGATTCTGGATTTCTGGTCCCATCTGAAAAAGTAGAATGACTATGTATGATTCCTGGATACCAATCTGCCTGTACAGAAACACAAAGAAGCAAAAAAGCCACTGAAACTAAGATAGTTCTGACTCGCATTTCATGGCCACCTCCTTTTTGTTAATGTCCTTCTAGTTATTCTAAATCCTACCTCACTCCCCTCAAAAAGTCAAATCAAAAAACCGGGCGCAATGGCGCGTCCGGGAGAAGGATGCGAAATACACACCCGATATAAAAAGTTGTTATAAATCTGTAGTGCCGATAAAAATAGAAATCATTCAAGCCGTACACCGGAAATTCTCCAATAACCATATTCTTTCAAAAGAAGGAAATTCCAATCATTAACGGTAAAGTTACGTATTAAAACCTCAGCGGTAGAGCCGATAATCTTCTCTTTTTTTATTTCTATCTTTGTATTTGCAAACTCACTCACACATACTTGCGCAAACTCATCCTTACCAAATCTGGTTAAGCCCAAATCACCATAAAGCATTACTGTCTCTTTAACGTATTCCTGCGCCCTGCTTAAGCGTCCTTGTTTTACTGAGTTGATAAATTTTATGACAATTTCTTTTGGACTCCCTCCGAAAGTTTGTCTTTGTTCATTGCAATCTCTGCATATTTTCTGTTTCACAATCAATTTGTATTGACTGGCTTCTCGCTTTGGAACGGAAACAAACTCCGTAGCATCTTGTAATACTTCTCCGCAATCCGGACAAACAACCTTTTCACCACATTGGACTTTTACTGGTTTGCAATCTGTACAAACCACTTTTTTCTCAACAATCCTATACTTACCAGCTTTACTTCGAGGAACTTCAATGGTCTCGATATTATTTTCCAAAATCCTATTTCCCTGATGCTTGGGGTCAGAACAAATTATTCTTTCACCCTTTTTGACCGAAATCGGCCATGACCGATAAATGTATAGCCCGCATGTTCCAATACCTGCCAAGACGCAAACCAAAACGACCCCTAAAATCCAAAGAGTCCGCCTTTTCATCTTCTCACCTCCACCTGATTGTGTGGGTACGATTTATGCTTTAATGTAATCTATATGCGCCGCAAAGTCAAGAAAAAAACGGGCACAAAAATTTTTTGGCCCGAATAAAATTGAAGTTATTACTTGCGAGTAAAAAAACGAATCCAAAATCCAATAATTACTCCACCAAAAGGCACATAACTAATAACGACCAACGCATTGCCAAACTGATATTGCTGTTCTGGCGTACCCAGAGTTGGGTGAGAATAAGAAAACATTGTATTGCCCTCACGTCTAAATTTCTCATTTTCCTGCATTTGGCTCATAGCTGATTTTGCATCGGCTCTAAGCAGCAGCCCAGTTACCAATAAAATGACGGCCACAATAAACAAAACAACGACCATTTTCCAAGAAACGCTTCTCATTTCTTTGATCCCTTTTTAAACTCTGAGGTTTTCTCTTTCATCTCTGATAGCTGTTTTTGCAGTTTATCCAATGTGGCTATTGTCTCCGCGGCTGCTTTTGTCTTCGCCATTTCTTTTGGGTCAAATTCTGGTTCTTCATAATCGCCGAGAAAACTTATCACACTAGCATTACCGATATCTTTGTCATTCGTATAATAACGAATTGCCACATTTTTTTGTTGGCCGTCCGTGGTATCAGAAAGCGACAAGCCGGTTTGACTTTTAATTCCCGGTGAAATAATTAATTGGCAAGGATAAAGAATGGGCACTTCCCAAAGGGTAACGACAAGCTCTTTTGCATCTTTTTGAACCTGCTCGCCAAAACAAATAGGATGTAAAGACCCATTATCCCAACGTTCTTTTACTTGTATTCTATTATTAACGCTGGTTTGGTCCACGGCTTGGGAAAATCGTATCTTGATAAAACGATTTTTTTCATCATCTATACAAACTTTTCCTTGGGGCGAAATGGACAGGATACGGAATGTTTCGACTGGCTTTATCTTAACATCCTGTTTGACAAGTATCTTTTTGTCGGAACAAGAACATAAAAGCACCATTAGCGCGATGAATATCGGAATGATTCCCTTTCTCATCTCTTCACCTCCACCTGGATGTCGAGTACAAACAATACGTAAATTATAGTTATTAAGCCAAAGATGTCAATCCTTTGTACAAAAAAAGCCCGCCAGAGGCGGACTACTTGCTTTCAATAAACGAATTCCACATTACAAAGTGGATTTTGCAGTTTTCTTTTTGAAAAACAATTCTTTTCTGTTTTGGATTAGCAAAATCAACCATAATCAACTTATATGCCGCTATATCACTAAAGGAATCGGCTGGCGAGGTAGATAAAACAATCTCGCTGCCGGTTTTTGACCAATCCCAGTCATACATATACCGCAAGTCAGAAATAATCGTTTTTCTATCTTTGCCATTTGGCCGAATTACCTGAAATTCATGCCATTTGTTATCTGGTGTATTAACATTCGAAAGAATACCAATCAGATCTCCTTTTGGTGACCAAAGAAACGGCCCTTGCCCAACCCATTGCGGATAATCATTGGTTAACCGTTGCAGATTACTTCCTTTGGCATCAACCACGCAGAGATCGCAAATACCAGAAAAACTAATATAATTGCCATCGAAAGACCATCGGGGCATAGCGATATCGGCATCGACTAGCTTTTTCGCGTCTCCGAGTGAAAACAGCTCTTTAAGATTTTGGCCATCCGGATCCACTGTTTTTATGGTACCGCCCAAAGAATTGTTAGGACCCGATTGATAGTATTGCCTATAGACAAAAACTATTTTATTTTGCAACGACCAAGAAGGTTCACAAATATTTTGATTATTATCAAGGGGTGCTTTTTGCTTTTTTCGATCTTGAGTATTAAAAATCCAGACCGAATTATTTCCATAATCCTCAAAAATCATTTCTTTTCCGCTAGGAGAAAATGATGGACGCGACCATTTATTATTCCAATCCATCCACTTTCTAAGCCCACTTCCGTCGGGATTTATAGTCCAAAGTGCAACTTGCCCTTTTTCATCTTCCAGACAGAAAAGGATTTTACCAAGATCGGTCAGTGCTGGAAATTCCAATCGTATTGGCGAGGTAATCAAAACTCCCTCTACTTCAATAACATACCGATGTTCGCCAAGTAAAACCTGATCCTGCCAGGAATAATCAATTTTTTCAAGCCCTTTTGGGTATTCTCTAGCACTATCTGAAACTAACTCGCCATCACGATAAATCTTGACGACCTTACTGCTACTGGTTTTTTTCTCGAAGGAAACAGTAAAGGCAAATTCAGGATAATTAATTCTTTTTATTAGAAATCCTGGAATATAATCAAAATTCTCTAATTTTATATTATTACTTGATGCATAGGTCTGACTCCTAGCAAAGGCCTCAAAAATAGACGTTTTATCCAACTTATCACAAAAAACCCAAGTTTTCCTTTGCCAACGTGCAGAATCTTGTGGATCAATAGGATAGTGACTATCACATCCTGCGGTGACAAATACATCTTTACCTTGCTTTAACAAAGACAAATAAAGATCGCGGGTTTTTTTGTATCCTTCTTCGCTACCATCGTTAAAAAATTCAATACCGCAGATTCCGTCAGCCGCATTAGTATCATAAGGATATTTCTTACTGCCCGGATGCGCGGCAACAGACAACCAACCAAGCTCTTTTATTCTCCCAATCACTTCTTGCTGAGTTTTGGCATTCATTAGTATGCCATCGTATTTTATATCACCAATTGCCAAAGTATGGGATGTTTTTGTTACTTCCGCTCCTGAAATGACAACCAGAT
>CAZFRP010000075.1:0-3814 GCA_964521415.1 uncultured Candidatus Saccharibacteria bacterium
AGCGCAGGCGCCTTTACTTTGGGTGTCACAATCAGTATCAATGGTTGCATCGCCTGTCCATCCGGACATATCGTTCTGATGATCATCACTATATACTACAGCATTTGTCCTTTGTTGTGCCAAGTCGCTCTTAATTCTCGCATCGGTTGCTTTGTCTCTTGCCGTACTGACTGCCACAATAATCATCGCCGCCAAAATGCCGATGATGGCAATGACCACCAGAAGCTCGATTAAAGTAAAGCCCTTTTTCTTTATCATTTTAACTCCTTAAATAATCAATTATTTATAACTTTGGCCTAATCGACCATCAGCCAAACTAACATTTTTAATTATCAATTTCCAATTTACAATTTTCATTCAATTATCATTTAATTAATTTTCAATGTTCTGATTTATTTCTAATCGTTGATGTTATTTTTTGAAAGATTAAATTAAATTCATGACATTCCAGCCAAAGTTCTTTAATTCTATTAGTTTCTTCTGGTACACATTTTGCAATCATTCTCAACCAATGCTTTGTTTCTTGGGTTTCTTTTTTACAGATAAAAATTTTATTTGTAAAATCTTTCTTAGAACTTGCTGCCGTTGCTTCCATATAATTTGCACCGATACTGGTTGCGGAACGAATTAGCTGACTAATAATCGGCCTATTGATAACGTCTTGTGATATTGTTCTGCAAAAGACAATAATGTTTTCACCGAATTTGGCGGTTCGCTCTGCTAAATCATAATTGTTAATGTTTGAAAATTGTTTCATTGAAAATTATTTGATAATTAGTAATTGATAATTGAAAATTGTAATGAACTTCGTTCATTACTGGATGTTCTGCGCAATTGAATAAATCGGCATCAAGACGGCAAAAACTAAAACGCCCACTCCGAAACCTAATATAACAATAATAATCGGCTCAATCAAGGCGGAAATGGTTTTAGTACGCTCATCCACAATATCTTCATAAAAAATTCCCAGCCGGTCTAAAATTTTATCCAGTGCCCCTGACTGTTCACCCACACCTACCATTTGCGAGACAATCGGCGGAAAAATCGGATCGCGCGATAGCGGCACGGAAATGGAAATGCCCCGCTCTACCTCGGCGGCAACGTGATAAAGCGATTTTTTATAAACATCATTGTCCATCACCTCAGCGACAGAATATAAAGCATCTAGAATCGGGATGCCGGTTTTAACTAAAAGGCCAAAGGTGCGAGCAAAACGGGCCAAAATAATGTAGCGATTAAGCGTGCCAAAAATGGGAATTCTGACCATTAAATTCCCCCAAAACCTGCCGCCTGAAGGAGTTTTAATATAATATCTAAGGCCAACGCCAAAAATGACAATGAAAATCAAAACGGCCCACCAATATCCGGCCAGAAAATCTGAGACAAAAATCAGCATTTTGGTCGCTAACGGAAGCGTACCGCCTGATTCTATTAAAATCGTCTTGATTTTGGGGATAACATTAATCATCATAATGGCGCCAATAATGATTAAAACCACAAAAATAAAGGCCGGATAAATTAAACCAGCCCTGGTTTTGCTTTTAAAAGAAGCGTCCTTTTCAATTCGTTCGGCCAATGATGACAAAACCACATCCAGTTTTCCGACGGACTCACCCGCCTTAACCACTGAACTAAAAACCCGATCAAAGACATCCGGATGTTTGGCAAAAGCCGAAGATAAACTATAGCCGCCTTCAACATCTTGAATAACTTGATTTAAAACGGTTTTGAGGCGAGAATTTCTGGTTTGGGCGAGGGTCACATTTAACGCCGTGGAAAGATGGATGCCGGCAGAAATCATCGTAGAAAGCTGACGGGCAAAAACCGCCTTATCTGATACTGAAACGTGATTAAACAGCGAAAAACCGCGCATTATCGGCTTGGGGTCAATGGACATAACCTTGAGCTTGCTGTCCCACAAAATCTGACTGCCTTCGCGTTCATTTTTTGCTTCAACCGTCCCTGAGACGATTTGTCCTTTCTCATTTTTCGCTTTGTAGATGAAAGTCGGCACTAGCGCTCCCTTCGGTCGCTTAAATTAAAAACTAAAAGCGAAAGAGTAAAAACTGATTTTTGAATTATTTTAATTTTTAATTTTTGATTGTAATTTTTCATTTTACATTTTTAATTTTAAATTTATTTAATACACCATCATTTTAAACTGCTTTGGATCAATCGCCCAAGTTAGGGCGTCGTCAATGGAAATTTCGCCTTTTGAAACCAGCTCGGCCAAAACTTTATCCAAAGATATCATTCCTTCTGAGGCAGAGGTAGAAATAATATTGGGAATTTGATGAACTTTTCCTTCACGAATTAAATTGCGCACCGCCGCATTAGGTATCAAAATTTCGCAGGCCACAATTCTGCCGCCTTGGACCCTGGGAATTAATCTTTGAGAAATAATTCCGGCTAAGATATTGGCCAGCTGCATCCTTACTTGCTGCTGCTGATGCGGTGGAAAAACATCAATAATTCTATCTACGGTTTGGGCAGCGGAATTTGTATGTAACGTGGTAAAAACCAGATGGCCAGTTTCTGCCACCGTCAAGGCAGTTTCCATGGTTTCAAGATCACGCATTTCGCCCACAAAAACAATATCCGGATCTTCACGCAAAACCGCCCGTAATGCCCGGGCAAAAGAATTAGTATCACTGCCAAGCTCGCGTTGGGAAATAATACATTTTTGGTGTTGGAAAACGTATTCTATTGGATCTTCAATAGTAACAATATGGGCACTGCGCTGCCGATTAATTAAATTTAAAAGCGCCGCAAGTGTAGTTGATTTACCATGGCCGGTTGGGCCAGCGACAATCACAAAGCCCTGAGAGGGCAAAGTAAATTTTTCCAAAATCGGCGGCAGATTAAGCTGGGCTAAGGTTCTAATTTCTTCAGGAATAAGACGAAGCGAGCAAGCAATATTTCCTTTTTGGAAATAGGTATTAACACGGAAGCGTACTTTTTGCATATATTCAAACGAAAAGTCAATTTCTTTCTTTTCAAGAAGCATCTGCTGCTGCGCCTCGCTCATAAAACTTTTAATAAGCTCACCAGCATGTTGTGGTGTTAGCGCCGGCCGATCCATTTGCGGAAATAATTTTCCGTCAACCCTAATGACTGGCGGCACGCCAACAGTAAGATGCAAATCCGAAGCATTTTTGGAAATCGTTAAATCTAAAAGCTGTCGGCATTCTGGACTGGTGGGAAAATCTTGTCTCGGAGGTGTTATTTGGGCCATAAAATTCTCCTTTATCTATTCTGCTGATACTACTCTAAGCACTTCGTCGTAAGTTGTTTGCCCTTGCAAAACTTTTAATATTCCATCTTGTTTCATCGTAATCATTCCGAGTTCTTTGGCTACCTGATTAATTTCTGCTGACGGTCTCCGCCTTATGGCCAAATCTTCAATTTTCGGCATCATTACCAGTACTTCAAAAATACCAATTCGGCCGCGATAGCCATTATCGCAATTTTCGCATCCTTTGCCTCTTCTAATTTGATACGGCTTTTGAATTTTTAAGTTAGTAAGGACTTGCGGCGGGATTTTTGTAAGCTCTTTTTCAATTTCTGCCATCACCGTTTCGTTTAACTGGGACTCCTGCTGACATTTTGGGCAAATCCGACGCAAAAGCCGCTGAGCCACAATCGCGTTTATCGCCGAAGTGATCAGAAACGGCTCCACTCCCATATTAATAAGTCGCGGCAGGGCTGATGAGGCATCATTGGTATGAAGCGTGGTCAAAACAAGATGGCCAGTTAATGCCGCATGGGTCACCAGGGATGCCGTTTCGCCATCGCGAATTTCTCCCACCATAAT
>CAZFRP010000076.1:0-3808 GCA_964521415.1 uncultured Candidatus Saccharibacteria bacterium
CTATTGGGCATCATAATAATCTAAATTTTCTCAAAGCCCAGCTGGAACAAGATTCTTTGTCTTCTTGTTATATTTTTTTTGGGCCGCCTTCGGTAGGAAAATTTACCACGGCTTTAGATTTTTCCAAATCTATATTGTGCGACAATGGGAATGTAGATCGGAAAATTCACCCTGATTTTATGCTCATAGAAGATATTGGTAAGCCCGTTTCCATTGCTATTGCCCGAGAGGTAAAGAAACAGATTGCCTTTCTGCCAACGCTCTCTTTAAAAAAAGTGATTTTATTTGAAAATGCTTCCTTACTTACCCTTGATGCTCAAAATGCGCTTTTAAAAACTTTGGAAGAGCCGCCGCCTTATGCAATAATAATTTTGGTTGCCCAAAAAGAAAATTTACTGCCAACGATTTTATCACGCTGCCAGAAACTTTATTTTCAGCCAATTCCATATAAAGAAATTTTTGCGGTCTTAAAGAAACAGGGAATAGAGGAGAGGGAAGCGAGTTTTTTAGCCCATATTTCTTTTGGCAGATATGGTCTCTTAGTTAAAGAGAAGGAATTTAAAAAGCGCTTCCTTTTAAGTTTTGATTTGCTTTTTGGTTTAATTTTTGCCAATTTAAAGAATAAAATGGACTATGTCAAAAATCCGAATTTATCAGATATTCCGTTTTGGACAATGATTTTTCGCGACGTTCTTTATTTTAAAAATAACCCCAATGTTATAAAATATTACCCTGGCGAAATCTTAAAGAAAATTTTAAAAATTTCCGAAAATTACAGCCAAAACAGAATTAAGGATATTTTAAATAAATTAATAAAGACAGATCAAATGCTTTGTACTACGCTAAATCAGCGATTGGTTTTAGAAAATTTAATGCTTTTATTATGAAAAAAATTTTTGCCAAGTATCAAACTACCAGTAGAATATTACGACTTGAAAGCCAAGAAGATTTTAAGATCGGTGAAAAAATTTTGATAGATACGGGTCAAGGTATTGAAGTTGCAGTAGTATGCCGTGCTAAAGAAAAAGAGGTGGAAAAATGCGAGGATAAAATTCTGCGCCAGATGACAGACGAAGATAGGGGAAAGTTAAAGGCGCTTAGAGAAAAAGATCAAAAAGCATTCTCTTTTTGTAAGCAGAGGATTGGTTTGCTTCGTTTGCCGATGAAATTAGTGCAGGCGCAGCATTCGCTTGATGAAAAAAAATTGACTTTTTATTTTATTGCTGAAGAGAGAATTGATTTTAGAGAATTACTTTCTCAGCTTATTTCAAATTTTCATAAAAATATCCGTCTACAGCAATTGGGCGCGCGCGATGCAGCCAAAATGATTAAAGGAATTGGCCCTTGCGGCAGAACTCTTTGTTGCCAAAATTTCCTTGAGAATATCGATAGCGTCACCCTGGAGATGGCAAAAGAGCAGGATTTGGCCGCAGTTGGCAGCAACAAAATTTCCGGTTCATGTGGCAAGCTGATGTGTTGTCTTTCCTTTGAGGTTGATGTTTATGAAAAAATGCGCCAAAAGATGCCCAAAATAAACGATAAGATTGAGACAAAAAAAGGAAAAGGGACGGTTTTGGCGCAAAACATCTTAAAACAAACCGTTTTGGTTCTGCTTGAAGACGGTAGTAAAATAGAAGAAGAGATTTACACAAAGTAAACTCATTTTGGAGAAGTGGTGTACGAAATTATTATCATCGTATCGTTGGCGATAATTTTTGCCATTCTAATAAGCAAATGGGGGAAGACAAAAGAAGAAATTAGGCCCAGTTTTTCAGATTGGGATACGGAAAAAAATGAAAAAAGTTTGTCCGACATAAATTATTTAGAAGAAGGAGAGAAATATTTTAAGGCCCAAAATTATCTTGAAGCGGAAAAATATTATATTAAAGCAACCGCGAAAGATCCCGATAATCCCATAATTTATGGTCGGCTTGGCGTTATTTATACCAAAAACGATAATATAAAAGATGCCAAAGAAGCTTTTTTAATGGCGGTTAAATTGGATCCTAAAAACGGTTTTTATCAAAATAATTTGGGTTCGATTTTGCTTAATATTGGAAAATGCAAAGAGGCGTTAATCTATTTAGAAAATGCTACCAGAATTGACCCTGATAAGCCAAAAAGATGGATGAATTTAGCCATTTGCTTTGAAAAAACCGGGCAGTTACAAAAAGCGCAAGAAGCAATAAAAATGGCCATTAAATTTGAGCCGAAAAACGAAAAATATCAAAAGATCTTAGAAAACATTAGAAAATTTGAAAAAATTAGATAAATTTGGTAAAATAAGAAGAACGCCGAGATAGCTCAATGGTAGAGCAAGGGTTTTGTAAACCCTAGGTTGGGGGTTCGAATCCTCTTCTCGGCTAATGGATATTTAGGGGTAGATGGTGAAACGGTCAAAGGTAATTATCATATGTACATTGACAATTGACAAACTGTTCTTAATAATCCTATAATCAAAATATGGGTAGAAGTTCTGATGAAAAATTAGGTAAGATTAAAAAACTCTACTACGAAGACCGTTTGTGTATGAGAGAAATTGCAGAAAAATTACAAGTTTCCATAGATACTATAGTATACTTAATGAGGAAAAATAATCTGGAAAGAAGAAGCTTCTCCGAAATCAATAAATTACGTTTTGAAAAGAAAATACCTTCTTTTAAAATAAGGATTGAAAAATCTGATTTTAATGAACAATTAAAAGCAATAGGCGCCATGCTTTATTGGGGAGAGGGTTATAGAGGTGAAAAAAATTGTACAGTTGATTTCACAAATAGTGATCCTGAAATGATTTCTCTTTTTCTATATTATTTAAGAAATATTTATGAACTTAATGAAAATAAATTTAGAATCTTGCTATATTGTTATTCCGATCAAAATATTGAGCAATTAATAAACTTCTGGAGCAAATTAACCCAGATTCCAAAAAATAATTTTTCTAAACCATACATTAGAAAAAATTTTAATAAAAAAAATTGCCGGAAGATGCAATACGGTTTAGTCCATGTAAGGTATTTCGATAAAAAATTATTAATAGAAATAAAAAGTACAATTGATCATTACAAGAAAAAATATATATGCCGGGGTATGGGAAGTGGACAAACCCAGCGGTCTGTAAAACCGATGTCTTTCGACTTCGTAGGTTCGAATCCTACCCCCGGCAAATCGTCGAGATAACTTGGTGGTAAACCTGCCCGCCAGTTGCCTTATGCCGCCTTAGCTCAGCTGGTAGAGCACCCCGCACCTTTAAGCCAGGATAGCTCAGTTGGTAGAGCATTTCATTGGTAATGAAAAGGTCGTGGGTTCGAATCCCACTTCTGGCTAATTTAAAAAATAAAAGGTGCGGGGCGAGACGGGCAATTCTCGTTCTCGGCTGATACAAATAGATTAACAGATAAACAGATGAGCGGATAAACAGAAACCTGATAATCTGATTATCTAATCATCCGATTATCCGAATTTTCCGGAGGAAAATATTATGGCCAAAGATGCCAGACCAGTGATTAATCTAAAATGTACAAAATGTAAAAGAATTAATTATCAAACCGAGAGAAATGTAAAGACGCAGAAAGAAACACTTACTTTAAACAAATATTGCAAATGGTGCAAAAAAAGAACCGAACACAAAGAAACGAAGTAAGCTAAAATTTAAAATTAAGAATTGAAAATTCCGCGCTCGGCGCGGGTATAGGGGTGTAGCTCAGTGGTAGAGCGCTTCTCTCCAAAAGAAGAGGCCGCGGGTTCAATCCCTGCCACCCCTGCCACGTAAAATTGGCTTTTTTAAAGAGCTTTTTTTATAGAGTAGTTT
>CAZFRP010000077.1:0-3763 GCA_964521415.1 uncultured Candidatus Saccharibacteria bacterium
GAAACTTCTTCACCGACCCGGTAGTTTTTTTCCAGAGTTTCCAAATTAACAATATAAACTTTTGGTTTTTTGGTAAGATAAAAACCCTCACCCCGAAGTTTAGGTAATTTGGCAATAATTGGAGATGAAGGAATTTTGTAACCGCTTCGTGATTTTTGTCCTTTAATACCTCGTCCCGAATATGTACCTTTTCCTGAACCGTTACCCCTGCCCAAACGTTTTCTTTTTGATTTCTCTGAAAGTGATTTAAGTCCGTTTAATTTCATTTGAAAATCCTTTTAGTGCTTCATAGGTGGCAAAAACATTATTAATTTTGTTTTCCGAGCCAAGCATTTTTGATAAAATATCAGTGATTCCAGAAAGCTCAACCACGGCACGTACCGGACCGCCGGCAATAATGCCCGTTCCTTTTGAAGCTGGTTTTAGCAAAATATAAGCCGGACCATATTTATATTTTATTTCATGCGGTATCGTGCCATTTTTAATGTCAATCGTTACGAGCCGTTTTTTTGCTTTTAAGACCGCTTTTTGAACCGCAGCCGGAATATCGGCCGCTTTTGCTACCCCGACGCCGACTTTGCCATTTTTGTTGCCGATTACCACCAGGACGCGGAAACGCATGCGCTTGCCGCCGGCAACAACATAGGTAACGCGGTCAATCTGAACTACCTTCTCTTCATATTCTTTATCTTTGCCGCGCGAAAAAACGCCAGAGTATGGTTTGATTTTTGTATCATAAGCTGTTTTGTCTTTGCTCTCGGTTTTTTTATCAAATTTAACTTCCGGGAGTCGGGGCGCTGAAATTGGGACTCTTTTTGCCATAACAAAAAATCTCCTTAAACTAAGAATATTGTAACGTATTTAAAAAAGAAAAGCAAGAAAAAAATCCGTGCGGGCATTGACACGGACTTATTATTTTTGCGATGCTTGCGGGCGCCCTTTTGAATAACGATGTTTCTCTACTTCTTCTGAAAGATTCTCGGCAATTTGTATTTGACTTTCTGAAAGATATGGTTGGCCACCGGGCAAAATGCTAACATCAAGTTTGCCTGCGTTTCCCCACGCTTTAATGGTTTGGCGGCTTGTATGAACACGAATGCCAGCATCGGTTAAGCTAATTCTTTCCCCCTTAGGCAGCAGGGCTTTGTGTTGCTTCATTACTGATTCTGTACCAAGAAGACGCGATCGGCTTCGATATCCGCTTATCCTATACACATCGAAGGCGTCTGTTTCGGCCGCCCATCGCCAGACCGTTGCCAGTTCTTCACCGAGAATCTCGGCCGCGTCTTTGATTATCATTGCTTTACCAGAGGCCAAAAGCTCTTTTGCTTCGTTCTTTGAAATCACAATTGCTTTTGTCGGGAAACCGCTGCCTAACTCAACACAACTGACATTCGGTATTACCACATTTTTCGTTGGTACTTTTTGTTTTGTAAGAAGTTCTGGCAAAAAATAGAATGGTAATTTGCCATAAAGAAGCAAACAATGCAATCTTCCTTCTAGTTTTTCAAACACTGGCGGACCGACTTTTTTTATCGCATCTGTCCGATATACCCAACCGGCATCTTTTAGTGTTTGTACATCGGTTCGTAACTTGTAAAACGATGTTAGTGTTAACATGCCGTATGGGTTTGTTTCAAAAACACCTGCCTCACCAAGTTTCTCAATAATCGTACCGGGTATGCCGACTTTATCCCCGACCATAAAGCTACTTACATACTCGCCTTCCGCCACCTCGGTCACCTCCTTATATGTTATGGTGCGTTAAACGTCATTTTTTTGTAAATGGCTCTTGTTACTTCCACGTCTTTTTTACAATAGTTTAAAATATCTTCGTATTTGCCTTTTTTATAATACTCATGAACTTGCGAGCCGTCAATTTTATCTTTTGATGAAGGGATAGAAAGCGCATGCGCCAGCTCATCCATGGAAATATTTTCCTGTCCCCATTTTGACCATTCCTTCATAATGTCAAAAATCGGCGTATTGCGGTATCTGGCAAAGGAAAGTTCTTGCGTGGGCCGAACGCCTAAAATAATTGAACGCTGATAAATAAATTTAAGATCAAATTCCATAATATTGTGGCCGATAAAACGATCGTAATTTAAATTAAAATCTGAAACAATTTCCCAGAATTTTTTTAAAATCTCTTTTTCATCACCAACTAAAGGCATAACTTTCTCATCATCTAAAGCATAGCAAATACAGAAAATCCGACCGAAAGCACCACCAAAGTTGGTTAATTCTAAAAAATTTTCAAATGAATGCCTCATCCGGCCGTTTTCTTTTTTCTTAGTATAAATCTTTTTTAAAATTTCATGCTTATCTTTGGGAGCTGGCAAGGTTTCAATGTCAAAAAAGATTTTTTTCATTAGAATTTTAACCCTTCTTTTCGCGCCTCATCAGCTAATGCCTTGATGAGGCCGTGAAATTTATAATTTTTACGATCAAAAAAAACCGCCGTAATTTTCTTTTTCTTGGCTCGCTCTGCTAAAAGCGCCCCGACCCTTGCGCTAATCTCTTTCTTATTTAATTTTTTCTTATCAGAAAGGGCTAAATCTGACGCTGAAACTAGGGTCTTGCCTATCATGTCATCAATAATTTGGGCGTAAATATGCAAATTTGAACGAAAAACTGAAAGCCGTAATCGCTTCATTTTATACTCCTTGGGTTTTAACCACGGCTTTGCCGGGCTTTTTGTGAACCACTTCATCGGCATAACGTATACCTTTTCCTTTGTAGGGTTCGGGTGGTCGCAAAGCGCGAATTTTGGCGGCGGTTTCGCCAACTTGTTGCTTATCAATTCCGGAAACAATAATATTATTTTTTTGCAAAGCAAAATTAATACCCTCTTTGGCAATAAAGTCAATTGGATGAGAAAATCCCAAAAATAACGTTAGTTTTTGTTTACCATCTTCGGTATTGCCAGATGCTACTCGATATCCTAAACCATGAAGTTGAAGTTTTTTTTCAAAACCATTAACAACGCCTTCAACTAAATTAAAAATAAGCATGCGGTACAGGCCATGTAATGCCCTGACATCTTTTGATTTTGATTTTGCCAAAACCATAATTTTATTCTCTTTTTTGCTAATTTCAAGATTTTTGTTTAATTTTAAACTATTTTCACCCTTTGGGCCCTTTACCAAAATAACATTATCTTCAATATTGACGGAAACGCCCTCTGGAATTAAAATGGGTTTTTTACCAATTTTAGACACGATCACTCCTTACCATATTTTACAAATCAATTCACCGCCAAGGCCTTTTTTCTTGGCGTCACTACCGGTCATCAATCCTTTTGGCGTTGAGATAATGATTACGCCCAAACCACGTAAGACAACAGGGATTTTTTTGTTTTTGGCATAGATGCGGCAGCCGGGCTTGGAAATCCGTTTGATCTCGGTAATATAAGGTTTATCGCCTTTGTATTTTAATTCAATTTCAATTACTTTATCTTTATATTTATAATCGGCAATAAAACCTTCTTGCTTTAAAATTTTCGCAATTTCAAGCTTTATTTTTGAGTAAGGCACTGCTCCCTTTTCTTTTTTTGATGAAAGGGCATTTTTAATTGTTGTGATCATATTAGAAATTGGATCCACGGTCACTCCTCGCTGTCGCTCGTCGCTAAATTAAAAGCGAAAAACGAAAAAGTAAAAATTATTGGTGTAGAATTTTGATATAACCGAGTTTTAGTTTTTAATTTTAAGTTGTAGTTTTTTATTTTCATTTTTTAATTTTAAATTTTTATTACCAGCTT
>CAZFRP010000078.1:0-3451 GCA_964521415.1 uncultured Candidatus Saccharibacteria bacterium
CATAATAATTAAAATCTTCATCCCCTTCTCCAAAATACCCCCAAAACTCCCGAAAACACCGTTACGCTTAAAAGCAGGGTTAGTTTTTTCCAGTACGGCACGAAAAAGCCAAAACCCGGATCATTTTGAAAGATTCCGTATATCAAAATTATCAGTAAAATTACCAAAAAAGCAAAGAATAATTCTTTACTTATTAATCTTATAGATTGCGATTCCTTTTTCATTTTCTTCTCCAAAAGTTTTAATAAGTTGTAAATCTTGCCGCCCAGCCACTTCACTTCTGATTTTGATATAGGGCTTCGAATCGGGTCCCCACATCCAATCATTCTGCCAGCGATTGATGTAAAGATAATCGTAATTACTTATTTTAGTAAAATCTGTACCAATGTTAGAAAATTGCTTATCAGTCATTAATCCGAACCAGTTATTGAATGGTGCAACCGCAAATTTAGCATTGGCCGGCGTATTTTGAGATACAAAGTCAAGCGCTTGTTTATCTAAATTTCTAACAAATATCATTGGATTATATTTGCCAACCCAGGCGAAAGCTCCCCAGACAAAAAGTCCTTTTATTAAGAATATTGCTATTAGCATTGCCAAAATTGCTCGTAGCAAAAAAGGTTTGAAAAATACCAATACTTCTTTGATAAAAATTGCGGAGCAAAATATTAACGGAATAGTTAGTTCACGAGTAAACCTACCGGGTAAAGGCGAAAAAAACACTGGCCGAGACAAAATAAAAACAATTGCCACCCACAAAAAAACAAAAAGATACTCTGCCTTTTTGTTTTTAAGGAAATTTTTCAAAAGAAATGGAATGGAAAGTAATCCCAGATACCAAACAAATGGCGAAACAAACAAAGCATAATCAGCCCATTGAGGTGGCGGTGCTTCAGAATTTAAAGATGTTGAACGCAAGATAAATCCTTTGAGCGAGGCGGCGTGGGCAATAAAAGTGCTCGATATCTGCTGTAAATAACCTTTGCCAAAATAAATATAAGCAGGATAAACGCCGATTAGAATTATTAAAATCCAAATTGTCCCTAATATCACTAGTTTCTTTTTGGGGTTGTCTTTCGCAAATTTACTAAAAATAATTAAGCCAAAAGTTGTAACAATTATAATATTAACCATCAAATATGACGAGAGATGATGGAAAAATGGTACTGCGCCCAAAAAGAGCCCGGCTAAAAACACATCACGCCATTTCTCATATTTGTAAGCCCGCAAAAAAAACATAAATCCAAAAATCATAATACAATTTGCCGTGATAACGTCTGGAAACCCCCCGTCCCATAATGTCTGACGCGGCATATGAGTAATATAACCGGCTAAAAATAGTGCTAAAATTGCTACTGCCTTGCCAAAAAACTGTCTGGCAAAAAGATAAATCGCTAGTGCTGATAAGAACATCAGAAAAGGGTAAAAATAAACTATCGTTTTAATCGGATTGGTATTAAATATTTTAGAAAGTCCGGCGACAACATAATGAAACCCTGGCGGATAGCCGGGGGCAGGCGCCTTGCCTTTTTCTAAAATCTCTTTAACAATACTTATGTGCGCGACCGGATCGTTACCCGGCGGAACAAAGTAGTGAAATTTTAAAACATCATAATAATTGATGAATAAAATAAGTCCGAAAAGCACAATAATCAAAGTACTGTACAAATGTTTTTTAAGAAATTGAATCATTTTCTTTCGCTTTCCAGTTAACAAAAGCTAAGGCAACAGTAATCCAAAACATTGCCGATAAATCATTTTTCCAATAAGTTGAATCGATCAAACCATGGGTTAAAATTGCAATCATTGTAGCCATTAAAGATATAGATATGATTCGGTAGGAATTAGGAATTAGGAAAATTCTTTTGACAAAAAGATATAATATCCAAACAAAACTTATTAAACCAAGTATTCCAGTACTTAGCCAAAAAGCTAAGAAAATATTATGCGGGTGCATCTGGAGCCAGTTTATGGGCGGAAAGTGAATTGTTGGAATTGTCTGCTCATAAATTGAACGAAAAGTGCCAAGACCGATGCCGAAAATTGGATGGTGTTTTATTAAATACCAAGAAACTTGCCATACCTCTTTTCGGGCGGCGAACGAATCAGTTATTCGCCCAGTGCCGATTTTATTAAGAAGAAAATAGCCAGCCACAATAATTGAAATAAGAAATATGAGATATGAAATACGAAACACAGATTTATGAGATATGTCTCGCGAAGCGAGACCTGGCTTCGCCAGAAAATATAATTTGAGAATAAAATAACCAAGAAAAATTGCCGCTGTGCCAAACCCCAACCACGCGCCGAGGGATTTGGTAAAAAGCAAAGCCAAAAGCATAGAAACCAGAAAAAAAGACAGGAGGTAATTGTTGGTTATCGGTCGTTGGAAGTTAGATTTTTTTTGAAAATTAGAAATTGAAAATTGAAAATTAAGCCGATAGCCAAGCGTCAGCGCCGCTATCGGCGCTATGTACATTCCCAAATAATTCGGTGATTCAAATGGCCCAAAGGCGCGGCCGGCCGCAAGATAGGATTGAAAGGAATTAAAAACATCAGCGCGCTGATGTGGCAAAAGATAATCAAAACCAAACCACTGCAAAATTCCCCAAAGCGAGACAAATGCCGCGCCAGTTGCCAGTCCATAGACAATTTTCCCAAGATCTCTTTCCGATTTGACATTTAAGATTATCAAGAAGAACAATAAAATCGGATCAAAAAACCAACCCTTGGCGATGCCGAGCGCGACACGCTTGTCCGGCGAGATAATAGTTGAAATTATAACGGCGATTATCAGTAAAATTAGAGGATAGAGAATATAGGATAGTTTTATGTTTTTAATTGTCGTACTCTGCCTTCTCAGCACGCTCGCTTCGCCCATAAGTACTTTTTCATTTTTCCTTTTTAATTTTGTTATAGCCAAAACTATCTGTGCAGCAATCGCCAAATATATTAGCATTTCCAACGCCGTTGTCGGAATGCCAAAAATAGAAAATCTAATAAGATAAGTTGGCAAAGCGGCGCAAATTAAAGATAAAAGATAAATCATTTCTTGAATACCCAAAATTTAATTATTATAAAATTCCAAAACAAAACAATCATAGTCGCTAATAACCAGCCTAATAAATCGTTTAATTTAAATATACCAACGATTAGATACATTATAAACGCATTAATACTAAGACCGATAACGGAAACGGAAATAAATTTATAAAATTCCTTTGCAATTTTTTTCTCTTTACTGCGAAATGTCCAGGCGCGATTCCAAATATAATTATTGGTAGCAGCAAATATAAATGAAATAATTTTAGCTGATAAATAAAACAAGCGCAGCCAGCGGGTCGCCGTAAAATATACTAGCCAATCAACCGCCATACCACTTATCCCAACGATGGAAAATTTGATAAACTGACGATAGATCTGCTTTCTGACAGCCAATCGGATAATCGCT
>CAZFRP010000079.1:0-3302 GCA_964521415.1 uncultured Candidatus Saccharibacteria bacterium
ATTTTAGCGGCAATTATTATTGTTTCCTTAGATAAAGTCCGCGGTAAAGCGCGCGATGCACGAAGAAAAACGGATTTGGAGACAATTTCCAAAGCGATTGATCAGTATGGGATTGATAAGGGGGCATATCCCTTGATGGCTGGAAAAAGGGGGGATAGTTGTAACCTCACGTTTTGGAACACCGATCTCTATACGCCATTAAAAGATTATGTTAGCAAATTACCTACCGATCCTTATAATGCAACCGTAGGTGGCCTACGATATTGTTATTATTATAAACACGATTTATCAACAGGCGCTTACAAAATTAGAGCTAAGTTAGAACAGGATACTGCCGCAATGCAGAATGATGGGGGTATTTATCCAAGTTTTACTTATCCGGCGATTTTTTGGTACGAAATTTTCAGCCCGGGCGGTGCAAATATATGGTTTTAATTTTAAGGATGTATTATGTCAAAACAAAAATCTTTTTCTTTAATTGAACTGACAGTTGTCATTTTTATCATTGGAATTTTAGCAACCTTAATTAGTGTGGCTGTTGTTGGTCATCAAAGATCTGCCCGCGATGCTCAGCGCAAGTCGGATTTAAATACACTCTCTATGGCGCTGGAAATGAATTACGAAAGGAATCAAACGTATCAGGTTAAAAATTCAAGTGGTGCCGATATGATCCCTGTAATTGCAGGGAGATATTTAAGTGGAGTAAGTAATCGCTTAACCGAGCTTGGTTATCTTTCCTCATCGCCTAAAGATCCTCAAGTGACAACGGCTGGTACCGGAAATGATTATTATGTTAAATTTTCTGCTTCTGGTGAAAAAAGCGGTATTTGCCTGTTTGCGAAATTAGAAATTCCTTCAGATGATGATACGGCAAAATTTAATCAATTCAAGGTTGCTACAATTTGTAATTACACAGATAGTACATATAATTACATCGTCGGACATAAATAACAAAAATATAGGGGAAGAGATGAAAAAACATTTTAAAAAAAATTCATTTCGAGTAAAGTCGAAATATTTTACCCTAATTGAGCTTTTAGTTGTTGTTTTTATCATCGGGATTTTAGCGACAGTTATTGCGATTAGTATTATTAGCACGACCAAAACAACCCGTGATGCCAAAAGACGAGATACAGTTAAATCAATATTAGACGTATATAGCGCATATTATTACAAGAACGGGACATACAACATAACAGTTGCCGATGAAAAGCATTTAGCTGGATGCCCTTCAGGGACAACCGCAGGGGGTGTTCCCGGAGGAGGTATCGGTTATTTCGCCAAGTATGGAGGAATATATACTGCAAAATCTTTGGCTCAGTGTTTAGTTGAAGATGGATTTTTGGATAAAATCCCGTCTGTACAATTTAGCTTGACTACACCAGAAGGACAACAAGAATTTCGTGTTTGGTCAAACGATTTTAACCGTTATATTTGTGCTTCGACTGTGTTAGAGAAACCAGAAACTGCGGATAATAAGACAGTAGATACATTACAAGCAATTACCGGGTATCCTACTGAAACAGAAGCTAAAAGTTATGTGTGCGGTAGCGGTTTGCAGGTTTGTTATGCAAAGTGCACAGGCGCCACTTCATTATCACAATGACATCTAAACCTTTATATAGATTAAACGGAGGAAGTAATGTTTAAAAAACACAAGCAACAAAGATCCTTTACCTTAATTGAGCTTTTGGTTGTCATGGTGATTATTGGGATTTTAGCGTCATTAATCGTAATAAATGTTATTAGCAATGCTTCAAAAGCACGCGATACTAGACGTAGAGCGGATTTGAGAACAATTGCCGATGCCTTAGATTTATATTATCAGAAATACGGTACATATCTTGTATCTATAAACCCTACTGTGTCGCCGCCAACTTATTGTGGTTATAATGGAAGTGGCAGTGGCGCTTTTAACTGTGGGTCCAGTTGTAGCTCTAGCTACGTATGTAGTGTTGCACAAGGTTTAGCTGCCACATCTATTTTGCCATCTCCGCCCATTGATCCAAGTGGAAGTGTAACCGGAACTACAACGACAAGTGCATATTATGCGTACCAATTTAATAGCGGTCAATATGTTTGTCTTTATGCTAGATTAGAAGGTGGGCCTCTTGGTTCAGAAGTACAAAATAAGCAAATATTAGCCGGTGACAGCACAAAACCATGTTGGGCATATCCTATTTCTAACTTGAATTATAATTATGTTATCCGTAGAACAATGACGTCGCTTGATTAGGAATGAATTTGGTTTTAAAATTTGACACAGACCGGGTGACTATATTATAATTATCATAGCCAGAGAAAGTAGGCATCATTAAGTCCTGCCGAGGTAAAATTCCTTCGGAATTTTAGATTATTAGATTAACAGATGATCTGATATTAACCTCGAGCAGAGGTTATTTTTAAATCCCGAGCAAAGCGAGGTCAAATGAAAACCCGAGACCAAAAAGAAAAATTACTGAAAAATTACGAAGAGGTTATACGCCGGGCAAAATCAATTATTTTGTCTGATTTCGCTGGTCTTAAAACCAAGCCGTTATTTCAGTTAAGAGATAAGCTTTTTGAGAAAAATTTAAAATGCGAAGTGGTGAAAAATCGTATCTTAAATCTTGCGCTTAAAAAAGAAAAATTAGCAATTCCTGAAGAGATTTTAGACAAGCAACTTCTTTTAACTTATTCGTATGATGATGAAATAGAACCGGC
The DNA here is from genome assembly GCA_964521415.1 of uncultured Candidatus Saccharibacteria bacterium. Taxonomy (GTDB): domain Bacteria; phylum Patescibacteriota; class UBA1384; order JAPLVJ01; family JAPLVJ01; genus CAZFRP01. Next base: position 2,704 of record CAZFRP010000079.1, read on the forward strand.
AAAACTGACCTTTGAATTTTCGCGCGAAAACAACAAATTGCAGATTTTAGGCGGTATATCGGAAAAAAGTTTTGTTGAAGCAGAAAAAATAAAGGTACTGGCGCAGCTTCCAGGCCGCGATGAGCTTTTAGCCCGACTTACCAGCGTAATTAACGCCCCACGCGCCAAATTCATTTATGCGCTAAAATATAATCAAATAATGCTGATAAATATATTGAGAACAAAACTGAATTAAGAATTATGAATTAAGGAAAAAACAATGACAGACGAAAAAGAGAAACAAGAAGAAGAAAAAAAGGAAACAAAACAAGGGGAAAAGGTGGAAGAAAAGAAAGAAACGAGCGAAGCGAAGAGCGACGAGAAGCCGGTTGACGAAAAGCCAGTTGAAGAAAAGAAAGCAGGTAAACCTGCTCCGACGGGCAAAGCCACGGCTCCGACGGGCAAAGCCACGGCTCCGACGGGCAAAGCCACGGCTCCGACGGGCAAATACAAAAATTTGATCAAAGAGATTGAATCTTTAAAGGTGGCGGAATTAGCCGAATTGGTCAAAGAACTGGAAGAACGTTTTGGCGTTTCCGGAATGCCAATGGTCGTACCAG
>CAZFRP010000080.1:0-3156 GCA_964521415.1 uncultured Candidatus Saccharibacteria bacterium
AAAAGCCCCTCCATAACGCTCCTTCGTCGTTTAATTTATAATTTTCAATTTCTAATTTCTAATCAATTTCCAATGATTTAATTTTCAAACTTTACTTGAATTATACTACGAGTTTTGATAGTTTAAAATTAAGGAGAATCAATGAAACGAGTTTTTTCCGGTGTTCAGCCAAGTGGCATTATTCATCTTGGAAATTATTTAGGCGCGATTAAGCAGTGGGTCGCGTTTCAAGGTGAAGTTGACCAAAGCATTTTTTGCATTGTGGATTTGCATGCCATCACCGTGCCGCAAAAAAAAGAAGAACTGCAAAAAAATATTTTGTCAGTGGCCGCTTTATATTTAGCATCGGGCGTTGATCCGAAAAAGTCGCGAATTTTTGTCCAGTCAACCCGGCCGGAACACGCAGAACTGACTTGGATATTAAATTGTTTTGTTGGAATGGGCGAGCTACATCGTATGACGCAGTACAAAGAAAAAACTCTGCAACACCAGGAAAATGTCGCCTTGTTTGATTATCCGGTTTTAATGGCATCAGATATTCTTTTATATCAAACCACTGATGTGCCTGTCGGCGAGGATCAAAAACAACATCTAGAACTGACACGCGATTTGGCCGAAAGATTTAACAAAAAATATGGACCAACTTTTGTCGTGCCGCGATATGTCGCCAAAGAATCAAGCAAGCGAATAATGGGGCTTGATGATCCGAGCAAAAAAATGTCAAAATCCGCCGCATCGCCAAATAATTACATTGCTATGACTGATACGCCAGAGATCGTGCGACAAAAGATCAAAAAAGCGGTGACTGACTCTGGCACAGAAATTAAAGCCGCGCCTAACAAACCCGCAATTTCCAATTTGCTCAATATCTTTTCGGAAATCTCCGGAAAATCAATTCCCGAGCTTGAAAAAGAATTTAAGGGAAAAAGTTATGTTGAGTTTAAAGACGCACTGGCAAAAACCCTAATTGAGTTTCTAAAACCGATTCAAGAGAAATATCATAAAATCTTAAAAGACGAAAAATCTCTGCGAAAAATATTAGACGAAGGTTCTGAAAAAATCGCACCACTCGCCCAGAAAACTTTACGTGAAGTCAAAGAGAAAATTGGACTTTATCTTTGAATCAATGATAAAATTTGACATAAAATCTTTAATTTTGTAATATTTAATCGAGATGCGAAACACTGATTTAACTAAAATTTATCGTCAATACAAAGGCAAGTGGATAGTTTTCGGCAAGGAAAATAAAGTTGTTGCCGCTGATAATGATTTGAAAAAGGCAATTACTCAGTTTAAAAAAAAGAATCCTAAAGCTATACCTGATGTTTTAAGGGTGCCGACTAAAATCACGCCTTATGTTGGAAAAGTTCTAGGGTGAAATTTCCCTATCTTAAATTTGGAGAATTTTGGAAACCGGTTATTCCGGTGACTTTTATCTTTGGCGATAAAAGATTGATTTACCGTGCTTTGATAGATTCTGGCTCGGATATCAATATTATTCATGCTGCAGTAGGCGAATATTTGGGTATAAATATCAAGAAAGGTATCGAACATCCAATTAGCGGAATTTCTGGAACTGCGACGGGCTATATTCATAAAATTTCAATCGAAGTCGGCGGATGGCCATTTGAAAATATCCCAATTAGTTTTTCGGAAGATATCGCTCCTTATGGTTTTGGTGTTTTTGGCCAAATTGGATTTTTTGATAAATTCATTATTAAGTTTGACTACCAAAAGAAAATAATTGAAATGGTACCAAAAAGAAGTAAAAATTAAAAAGTCGCCCCTATCGCCCAGAAAACTCTCAAAAAAGTCAAAGAAAAAATCGGCTTGGGAATATAAAGGAGAAAGGTATGAGAAAAATCTTTGCGGTTGCGTCAATAAGTTTAGGAATATTGTTAATGATTTATAGTATTATAGAGGTTATTAAAAATACCAGTGGTGATTATGGGTCAATTATTATGATTCCTTATATTTTATTCCTCGACATTATCCTTCTTGCATTAACTTATGGGGTATACAAAAGGATATTAGCAGTTGATATCATATATTTTATTTTTCTTTTGTTCCTAATAATTACTATTGTAAATATTATAATTGATTCCAATTTTTCGTTTCTTAGTATATTACTTCCACTTTTTGGTGCAATATTATTTGTTTTTAGTATCTTTTTTATTTGGGAGGATATTAAAACCAAAAAAACAAAAGCGCTATAAGCTTATTAAAGCTACTAAAGAGAAAATTGGACTTTATCTATAATTTATAAGGCATTAAGGAGGGACATGAACCAAAATTTCAATCAGCAACCCACCAGTCCGCCATTAACACCGCGACAGACAACTCTAAAAAAACACTCCAACAAAGTAATTGTTTTGATGATTATATTAATCTCCCTATTTATTTTTATCCCCGCAGTAATTAGTACAGGAATTGCTATCTGGGGAACAAAAAGTGGTTTAGATAAAAATCAATCAGAAGCAAATAATATGCGCGTCAAGTCTATGGTACAAGGATATGCTGTATACGCAAACGACTATTTTGAAAAGAATAACACTTACATTGGTTTTGATGTTAGCGCCGAAGATAAATCAGAGGTCCAAAAATCAGGCTCTGAAATTTTTATCCAGGGTCTTAGTAAAGATACATTTTTGATATATGCTAAGTCGCCTAAGACAGGAAAAATATACTGTATGGATAACAATTTTCAACTTGCCGAAATAAACAAAATTTCGTCAACTCAAAAAAATTGTAAATAAAGTTAGAATTCTACTTTTATTTATTGACCCCGATCATCAATTTAGTATCCAAGGCGTCGGTTAATTTAACTAAAAAGTCAAAAGAAATGTTTGCATTGCCCGATTCTACTCGCGCGATAGCTGATTGTTTAGTGCCAATTTTTTTGGCTAGCTGCTCTTGAGTCAAACCTTTTTTAAGTCGTGCTTCAATTAAATCGCCAATAAGTTTATATTTTGGCTCCAATTTTTCATACTCGTCGGCAACCTGCTTATTTAAGAGTAGTTCTTTTTTTAAATCATTCCATTTTTTCATTTCTGCTCCTGTGTTTGTAGTATAACATATACGTTATACGTTTGTCAAGTACTTGCGCCCGTCCATAACATATTGGACTTTTTTACTAATAAAGGGTTGGTTAAATTT
>CAZFRP010000081.1:0-3123 GCA_964521415.1 uncultured Candidatus Saccharibacteria bacterium
GGAAAAGTGTTTATAACTATTTTCCCTTTTTCTGATTTTGGGTTTACCAAAAAAATCAATTACTCTGAACTTTCAACGCTTCCCTCACCTGTTTATCAGTTACTTGCTCAAAATAAGAACCTCGCCTTCGGCGAGAACCTTTTTTCTCGCTAATGTCAAAATAAAAAATTTTAATTTATTAAGAATCTCTCAAGGCCTTTTTCACTTCTTGATCAGTTACTTGCTCAAAATTAAGGTAAAATTCAGAAATTGCTCCCATAAATTTTGGTTTTTCTACCACAATAATTTCATTTAATTCTTTTTGTAGTTCTAAAATTTTATCATAAGGCGCAACCGGAAAAGCTAAAATAATCTGATAAGGACGTTTTTGTTTTATTTCAGATATTGCTGCCGAAATAGTCAAACCCGTTGCCACCCCATCGTCAATTAAAATAATTCTTTTACCTGTAAGCTTTGGCGAGTTTCTCCCCCCTCGGTATTCTTTTAACCTTCTTTTGATTTCTTTCTTCTCTTCGGCGATTTTTTCATTTAAATACTTTTCGCTAACCTCTGCTCCTTCTTCACCCAAGACAATTTTTCCGCTTTCACCAACGGCGCCAATAGCATACTCTGGGTTTTCAGGATGACCAATTTTTCGGGTAACAATAATATTCATTTTTATATGCAAAATGTCGCTTACCTCTTTTGCCACCATCACGCCTCCTCGCGGTAAAGCAACAATAATATAATCCTTTAAAAACTTAGTTTTAATTTTTGGTCTAATTTTTTGAGCAAGAAACTTACCTGCCTCTTTACGATCATAAAACATTTTTTCTCTTAAGATTAATATTTTTAATCACGTGATAGATAGTACCCTCTGGTCGTAGATTACTTTCCATTATTGAAAATCGGTTAAGTTCAATTTTTTCTAAATTAATATTCTTAAATTTATCAAGGAGAAATTTTACGGTTTCTTTTTTTAAAAAACTATTTTTAGTCCGTGCTAAGGTAATGTGCGGTTGATAATGTCTTTCATCTATATCAAACCCGGCCTTGGATAACTTTCGGCAAATTGCTTGGTTAAATTTATTCATCAAGACATTATTGTCTACGCCAAGCCACAATGTTTTTGCCCGTCTTACCTCTGGAAAGACACCAAAACCGCCCAAAACTAAAGAAAACGGCTCTAAATCTTTACCAATAGCGCTGATAATTTCTATGGCTTGTTTTAGACGACTCCCTGAAATTGAACCTAAAAAAGCTAAAGTGATATGCAAATTATCTTTTTTGACGAAATGAACATTATTAACATATAAATCAAGCTCTTTTTGAAATTTTAAAATAAGATTCTTCATCTCATTTGACAAATTAATGGCAATAAATGTATTTTTCATTATATTTTAATTTTATTATACATTTTGTTAAAATAAGTTTGAAATGAAAGAATGCTATCTTTTTGAAAAATTAAATAATATGTGCGTTGTTTGCAAAACTTGCTCGCATCGCTGTATTATACCAGAAAACAAAAGAGGAATTTGCGCTGTCAGAGAAAACCGTCAAGGGAAATTATTTCTCCTTGTTTACGGCAAAGCAATCGCTGCTCACATTGATCCGATTGAAAAGAAACCTTTATTTCACTTTATGCCAGGCACGTTCACCTATTCTGTCGCCACGGTTGGCTGCAATTTTAGTTGTAAATGGTGCCAAAACTTTGAGATTTCTCAACAGCCAAAACCCAATAATGAGATTCTTGGATTTGAACTTTCGCCAGAACAAATTGTTAAAAACGCTCAAAAAGAAAAATGCCCCAGCATATCTTATACTTACACCGAGCCGACAATCTTTTTGGAATATGCCCTTGATACGATGAAATTGGCACATAATGTAGGCCTAAAAAATATTTGGGTTTCAAACGGCTATATGACTCCTGAAACTTTAAAAATGATTACGCCCTATCTTGATGCCATAAATGTTGATTTAAAAAGCTTTTCTGAAAAAACGTACCAAAAATATTGCGGGGTACATCTAAAACCAATTTTAGAAAATTTAAAACAAATCAAAAACAACAAAATCCATCTTGAAATTACTACGCTGATAATACCCGGCGTCAATGATAGCGAAAAAGAATTAACCCAAATCGCTCAATTTATTGCCAAAAAGTTGGGCAAAGATGTACCTTGGCATATTTCTCGTTTCTTTCCGGCATATAAAATGATGGATGCTGAGATTACCTCAATTGAAACTTTAAATAGTGCAGAAAAAATCGGAAAAAATCAAGGTTTAAAATATGTTCATAAAGGAAATATCTAAATGAGCTTAAGTTTTGCGGCGATTTCTCCCCATCCGCCGATTATTGTGAAAGGAATTGGCGGCAGAGAAACAGAAAAGGTCAAGAAAACCATTTTGGCAATGGAAAAATTAGGAAATAAGCTGGCAAAAGCAGAACCAGAAACCATTGTCGTAATCTCTCCGCATGGCTTAGTTTATCCTGATAGAATAAATATTTGCGGAATGGAAAATCTGGCCGGTGATTTTGGTCAATTTGGTGCAGAAAAAATAAGTTTTAAATTTAAAAATGATTTGGATTTAGCGCAAGAAATTGACAAGGCAGCCCAAAAAGAAAACCTCAAAACGCTTTTATATCACAGTGGCGAAAAAACTTTTTTACTTGACCACGGCATTCTCGTCCCGCTTTATTTTTTAACGAAAAAGTTAGACCGACCAGTAAAAATTCTGCCGATAGCATATTCATTTTTAGATCGACAAACCCATTTTAAATTCGGTAAAATACTTGGTTCTGTCCTCCAGAACCAGTCATCCGCCATCGGCATCGTTGCTTCGGGCGACCTCTCTCATCGCCTGCTCCCCCAATCTTACTCTGGCTATACCCCAGCCGGGAAAAAATTTGATCAAGAATTAATTATTGCAATAAAAGAAAAAGATCTTAAGACGATTTTAAATTTTGATGATGATTTTGTAGAAGAAGCTGGAGAGTGCGGCTTGCGTTCAATTTGCATTTTGCTTGGGGCGTTAAATAATATACAATATAAACCAGAAGTGTTATCTTACGAGGGACCATTTGGAGTTGGCTACCTTGTAGCCAACTTTCAAATCCGAAATTCCAAATCCGAAATCCGAAACAAT
>CAZFRP010000082.1:0-3069 GCA_964521415.1 uncultured Candidatus Saccharibacteria bacterium
AAATGAAAGTAGCTTTCAATGCTCGGAGTTTGGCTTACAAGAAGAAGCTTTGAAAAAGTGATATCTCTTAATTTTTCTGCCACTGATTTTACGTTATATCTTGGCGCCCGATCATTTTTGTAGCCGTCGTCCTCCTCATTATAAATTATGGTTAAACCAAGGCGGGGTAGGGGAGCAAAAATTCCCAGATGCGAGCCAATGACGATATCTATCTGATTATTCTTAATTTTTAAGAAATTAAAATATCGTTTTGATTTACTTAAACCACCGTGATATAAAGCGATTTTTTTAAAATTTTTTTGCAGAATCAAAAATGCCTCTTCTGCTTGTTTTATGTATGGAAAAAGGATGATAACTTGTTTTTCTTTGTCAATGACTTTTTGGCATAAATCTTTTAGAGAAGAAAACGAGTTTGTAAAGGTTTTCAGATCTACTGGTTGATTTTCTGCAATTCTGACATTTTTTTTAAGCGGCAGGGCCACCATTTCAAAAAGACAGAGAGAAAGAGGAGCTAAGTAATATTCCGACATCCATTTAGAAAGCTTTAGGTGCGTCTCATCAATGACAGACCTTTCTAAAATATTGGCAATGGTTTTTATTTTTTCTTTTTCAATGCCTTGTTGTGATTTATGAAAATCAACTACTATACCTTCTAACTTACGTCCATGAAAAGGAATTTGAACCAGAGAGCCAATTTTAATTTGAGATAGGAATTGGGGAGGAATAGAATATAAAAAAGATTGATGCCTAAAGTTAGTTTTAGTATTTGGCACAATACCAGCATATTGCATCAGTCGCTCCCTTACTTTTCTTTGTGTCGTTCAACCGTAAAGCGAAAAATTTCGATTTTCTCATCTTTGTCAATGCCGGCTTTTTCTTTGCAGATTTCAATTTGTTGTTGTGCGCTGCTTACTCCTTCAATGTCAGGCAAGAGCAAGCCGATTTTACCAGAGGAAGATTTTACAATCGTGCCGTATTTTTGAGGATTAAGCTGCGCTAAAGTTGTCTGTTCTGAGTTAGATAAAACGTCAACATTAATTTCTAAATCTTTCAATCCGCCTGGTTTTACAGGTAAAAATCTTGGATCTTGCGAGCAGGCAGAAATAGCATTTTGGATAATTTCGGCGGCAATATTTTTACAGGTTGGGTAAAATGTGCCAATGCAGCCGCGAAGTTTATTGTCTTTTTGGTGAAGGGAAACAAAAACACCCGCTTTGCTTTCTGCCATTTCTGCGGGTAGATATCTTGGTTCTTTTAAGACCTTTTTGTCTTTAACATAAGTTTCAATGGCATTTTTGGCTAATTTTATGTATTGATCCATAATTACATACACGCTTTGATAAAACCAATAAAAAGAGGATGGGGGTTTTTTAGAGTTGACTTAAACTCCGGGTGAAATTGGGAAGCGACAAAGAAAGGATGATTTTTAAGTTCAACCATCTCTACTAATTTTTTATTTGGTGACATCCCCGAGAAAATCATCCCATGTTTTTGCAAAACCTGATGAAACTTCGGATTGACTTCATATCGATGCCGATGCCGTTCATAGATGATTGGATGATTGGATGATTGGATAAATTGGGATTTACGATATGCTTTGTATGCTACCGTATCCTTTTTGAGCAAACACGGATAAGCGCCAAGGCGCATGGTGGCGCCATAATTTTTCTCTGCCATATGCTTTATCTGTTCTGGAAGAATATCAATCACCGGATATTTTGTTTTCGGATTAATCTCGGTTGAGTGAGCTTGAACTAGCTTGCAAACATTTTGAGCAAACTCGACTATGGCAAGCTGAAGTCCAAAACAAAGCCCTAAGTAGGGGACATTATTTTCCCTGGCATATTTTATGGCTTTTATTTTTCCGTTTGTTCCTCTTTGGCCAAATCCGCCCGGCACGATTATGCCATCAACATTTTCCAGTTTTTTTAAATTGCCTTTTTCAATCTCTTCGCAATCAATCCAGCAGATTATCGGTTTTTTATTTTGATTCCAGGCCGCGTGTTTGATTGCTTCAATCACCGAGATATAAGCATCAGATAAATTATAATTTCCGACTTTAGCGTATTTAGAAATGATGGCAATTTTTAAGGGCTCTTTGACTCTTTTTATACTTGAGACCAAATTTTCCCAATCTTTTAAATCAGTTTTTTTCGGTTTTAATTTTAATTTGCCAAGGATTTTTTCATCCAGTTTTTGTTCCTTGAAGATTAAAGGAATTTTATAAATCGTGTCAACATCAGGATTGGAAATAACATTCTCTTTATCAATATTACAAAGCCAGGCAAGTCGTTCTTTTCTGCGAGCGTCAATTGGTTTTTCTGCCCGGCCAATAATAAAGTCCGGCTGTATCCCAGTGCTGGCTAAAAGTCGGACTGATGTTTGCACGGGCTTTGATTTCATTTCGCCTAAAAATGAAGGCGTGGGCAAATAGCCGACATGAATATGGATAACATCTTCTTTGTCGCGATATTTCATAATTCGATTTGCTTCAATGAAAAGAGCATTTTGGTATTCACCGACAGTCCCGCCAATTTCAATGATTACCACGTCAGCATGATTATCTTTTCCGGCTTGTTTAAACCGTCTAATCATTTCTTCTGGAACATGGGGGACAATTTCTACATCCTCGCCGTTGTATTCAAAACTGCGCTCGCGTCTGATTATTTCTTGGTAAATCTGCCCGTTTGTTACATAATTGACGCAATTTAAATTTTCGTCAATGAATCTTTCATAGTTTCCGATATCTTGGTCGCATTCTACACCATCATCAGTGACAAAAACTTCCCCGTGTTCTTGCGGTCTGATCGTGCCGGCATCAACATTCATATAGGCATCGCATTTTACCGGCGCAACTTTAATCCCCCTTGATTTTAAAAGCAAAGAAATACTCGCCGTTGTTACTCCCTTTCCAAGGCCTGATATCACACCACCAGAAACAAAGATAAACTTCATAATTTTGCTCCGCAAAATTAAATTTCTAATTTCTAAATCCTAATTTCTAAACAAATCCCAATAATTAAATTCTAAATTCCAAACAGTGTTTGAAAGATTTGAATTTGTGATTTA
>CAZFRP010000083.1:0-3048 GCA_964521415.1 uncultured Candidatus Saccharibacteria bacterium
TTTGGTTTTCGACTTCGCTTTGCTCGCTTTTTGGTTAATTTTTTCTCGTCCGTTGCGTCATTTTCATCCTTTAAAATAAACGCCACTGACGCCACTTTGTCTTCAGCTTTCATCCGCATTAGTCGTACTCCTTGGGTAGCACGACCAAGTGTAGAAATTCGGCGATATGGCATACGAATCATTTGGCCGGACTTAGATACCAAAATTATATCCTTGGTTTTGTCGTCTAACATATGGACGGCGACCACCTTGCCAGTTTTATCATTAACCCGCTGGGTCATAATACCAAGACCACCGCGTTTTTGGGTTTTGTACAATCTAATCGGCGTTTTTTTACCCAATCCTTTTGAGGAAACAATTAATAAATTAGCATCTTTACGGACTATATCCATTCCGATTAATTGATCGTCGCCTTTAATGCGAATACCCATTACTCCTCGTGTAGCCCTTGCTTGAACTTTCACGTCGGTTTCTTTAAATCTGATTGCCAAGCCATTTTTGGTGGCCAGGAGAATTTCATCATTACCTTTGGTAACAGAAACCCAGCAGAGCTCATCTTGGCTATCTAATTTAATGGCGACCAAACCACTTTTTCTCACGGTTTTGTAACTAGATAGGGCAGTTTTTTTAACGATACCCCGCATTGTTGCCATCAAAAGAAATCCGCTTTCATCTTCTTTCATGGTGATAATTCCGGTCACTTTTTCCTGCGGCACAAGAGGAATTAAATTGACGATCGCCAAGCCCTTTGAAATTCGTGATGATTGAGGAATATCATAAACTTTGGTTTGAAATACCCGCCCTCTATTGGTAAAAAATAAAATATTATTTAAATTATAAGTACAGCAAATATTTAAAACGTCATCTTTTTCTTTTGTTTCCATTCCTAAAACGCCCTTACCGCCTCTCCCCTGAGAGCGATAAATCGCAATCGGAGTCCTTTTGACATAGTTTGAAGCAGTAATAGTAACAATGACTTCCTCATTTGGAATTAAGTCAGAATCAGCAAAAGTGCCGACTTCGCCTCGTATCACCTTAGTTCTTCTTTTGTCTTGATAAAGATGCTTTAATTGCAAAAGCTCCTCTTTAATTATTTTTAGGATTTTTTCAGGATGGGCTAATACATCTTCTAAATAAGCAATGATTTTTAGTTTCTCGTCAAGTTCATCAAGAATTTTTTGTCTTTCAAGTGCGGCGAGTGTCTGTAGCCGAATTTCTAAAATTGCATTGGCTTGGATTTTATCAAGTTTAAATTTTTTAATTAAATTGTTTTGCGCTTCTTCTCTAGTTTTGGAGGCCTTGATAGTTTTTATCACCTCATCTAAATTATCTAGTGCCAGTTTTAGGCCTTTTAGAATATGTTCTCTGGCGCGAGCTACTCTAAGCTCAAATTCACAACGCTTTTTGACAACTTCGCGTCGATGCTTAAGCCATTCCTCAAGCACCATTTTTAGAGTTAAAACCCGCGGTACCAAACCATCAATTAATGCCAGCATATTAAGGTGAAATGTTTCCTGGAGCTGAGTAAATTTAAAGAGGGCGTTTAAAATTTTTTGTGGAAAAGCGTCACGTTTTAAATCTAAAACAACCCGAATACCATTTCGATCTGACTCATCACGCAAATCAGCCACGCCATCTATTTTGCGATTCTTGGCAAGTAGAGCAATCTTTGAAACCAGATCGGCTTTATTTACCCCGTAAGGAATTTCCGAAATAATTATCTGCTGTCTTTCGCCTTGTTTTTTGGCTTCAACAACTTCTGCCACACCCCGCATCACGATTTTACCACGGCCGGTCGTATATGCTTCTTTTATTTGTTTGAAATCATAAATTATTCCGCCGGTGGGAAAATCAGGACCTTTAATAAAATTAAATAAATCATCTATTTTCGTTTCTGGCTTTTCTATTAAATAAATTAGCGCGTCTAACACTTCACCGGCGTTGTGCGGCGGAATGTTAGTGGCCATACCAACCGCAATCCCCATAGTGCCATTAAGCAGCAGATTTGGCAGTTTTGCCGGCAGGACAACTGGTTCTTTGGTGGTACCATCATAATTATCCATAAACGAAATGGTCTCTTTTTCAATATCAGATAATAACTCCTCGGAAATTTTAGTCATTCGGGTTTCCGTGTATCTCATCGCCGCCGCAGAATCGCCATCAATACTGCCAAAATTACCTTGACCATTTATAAGAGGATAACGCATGGCAAAATCCTGTGCCATTCGCACCAGAGAATCGTAAACCGCAATGTCCCCATGAGGATGATATTTGGCTAACACATCGCCGACGACCGCCGCTGACTTGCGATACTTTGCTTTTGATCCCAATCCTAGCTGATGCATTGAATATAAAATGCGGCGGTGAACCGGCTTTAAGCCATCACGAACGTCAGGAAGAGCCCGCGCCACAATCACCGACATCGCGTAATCCAAATAAGCCGTTTTCATTTCATCTTCAATTTTTGACGGCTTGATTAAACCATATGCGGTTTTTGTGGATTTTTCTTTTTCCATAATCATATCTTAAATTAAATTGTTGGCAAAAAAGCCCGAAAGGCAATGGATTTATTGCCCTTGGGGCGTCATTTTCGAATGATTGCTTGGACGCTGTGAAAACCAGTAACTTTACTTAGAAATACAATCTCGGCAACTTGCATTGCAATATAAAGACCAAATCCGTTCTCATCCATCAGATCAATCGTAGTCGGCTCAATGATTTCTCCTTTACCAAAATCAGTGACAACGATTTTGATATAGCTATCGGTAATCCCAAGTTCTACAATTGCCTGACAATGATTATCATCGTCGTAAGCGTGTTTTCCAACATTGGTGATAAGCTCACCGACAGCAATAATCGCATCGTCGATCTTGCTTGGTGTGAATCCATGTATACCCATATATTCCCTGATTTTAGTAAATGCTTCTTCTTTTATGGTATGCAAATCGCGATATGGTTCCATGGATTGAGCTGAAGTACCGGGATTTTCGACCAAGGCAACACCTGAACTTTGCATCCTCGCTCACCTCCTCCTACTTGTTAGGTGCT
>CAZFRP010000084.1:0-2939 GCA_964521415.1 uncultured Candidatus Saccharibacteria bacterium
ATCCATCTTGTTGATGAAAAAGGAGAATCTCAAGGAATAATATCAAGAGACCAGGCCCTGCTTCTTGCTCATCAAAGGGGTTATGATCTGGTAGAAGTTTCATCTTCGGTCTATCCCCCAGTTTGCCGCTTACTTGACTTTGGCAAATACAAATATAAATTAGAAAAAGAAGAAAAGAAATCAAAGCATAAGAAATTAGAACTCAAAGAAATTCGTTTTAAATTAGTTACCGAACCCCACGACCTTGAAGTCAAAAAGAACAAGGTGATTAAATTTTTAGAAAAAGGCCACAAAGTCAGAGTCACATTAGTTTTAAAAGGCAGGGAAATGGCTTTTTTTGGCCGGGCAAACGAATTTTTGACAAATTTCCAAAATAGTTTAGGAGAAAAATACGAAAGCGAAGGCCAAATGAAAAGAATGGGAAACCGAATATCAAAAACTTTAATCAGGAAATCATAAAATGAAATTCAAAACAAAAAGCGCGGTTAAAAAAAGGATTAAAATTACCAAAACAGGCAAAATAAAAAGATTGCAGGCATCAAGAAGCCATTTACGGCGCAATAAGAGACCGAGAGCAAAAATGCTGCAAAATCTAAGCAAGGCGGATAAAAAAAGTGTTTTGTTATATAACCGATAAGAAAAATTGGAGAAGATATGAGTAGAGTAAAACGAGGAATTTCTGTTAAAAAGCGCCATAAAAAAATATTAAAACAGACAAAAGGATACCGCGGCGCCAGAAAGCATCGCATAAAATTAGCGAAAGAGGCCTTGCTAAAAGCAGGATTTTTTGCTTATCGCGATAGAAGAGTTAAAAAACGGAATTTCCGTCAACTCTGGATTTCTAAAATAAATGCCGGACTTAAAGATCATAACTTAAGATATTCTCAATTTATCAATGGCTTAAAAAAACAAGAACTTAATTATAATCGCAAAATTTTGGCTGATCTGGCAGAGAACAATAAAGAGGAATTTGACAAAATTGTTGACAAGATAAAATCTAAGGAATAATATACACCACTAATTTTTTATCACAAATTATACTAATTCGTATTATTAGTGTCCAAAGATTAGTGGTGTGCTCTCGCCCTATCTTCTCCAAAAAGCTAAACGAAAACGTCTTTTTGGCCTACTGGCACATTCAAGACACAAAGCGGCAGTCGGAGATGCCTTTAATCGATTGATTTTGATCTCTTTTTTACAGCTTTCGCATTTAAAATAGATTCCTTTTTTAATTCTTTTTAATGCTTTGTTCACTTCACTAAGCATTTTAGAAAGATTACGTTCCAAAACAAGGTATTCTTCATAAGTTGTTACTTCAAAAGCCCTTTCGTCATCCCTTTGTCCAAAATCTACAAACTTTGGCTCGTACTTCTCGCCGGTTTTCTTTTTTTTAGCAATTTGCGAAAGATCTCTTTCTAAACTCTCTTTCTGTTTTAAAAGCAATCTTTCTTGATTCTTAATAAATTTAGAATTCATAATTTCTCCTGGCCAGTTCAATGCTCTCTTTTGTGCCCAGTAATATTAATTTATCGCCGCTTTCTAATTTTACATCAGGTGTCGGATGAACTAAACAACTTTTATCTGCTTTTTTGACGGTCAAAATTATTACGTTAATTTTACCGTGATCAAATTTTTCACCAATTTTTTGATTTTGGAGTGGTGAGTTTGGTTTGATCTCTAATTCTTCTACTACCATCTCCTGGTGCTTACTGTCAACAATTACATCAAGAAAATCCACGACGGCCGGACGAAGGGCAATATTTGCCATATGATAGCCGCCGATTTTATAAGGTAGAGCCACTCTCTCAACACCAACCTTTTCTAATTTTGAGGCAACCTCTTGCGAAGAAGCTCTGGCAATAATAAAAAGGTTGGGGTTAATTGATTTGGCAGTAACAGCCACAAATACGGCATCGGCATCTTTATCAATCGCGATAATAAGTGCTTTCGCTTTATCTACACCGGCTTTTTTTAAAATTTCCTCTTGTGCCGAGCTATCACCAAGTAGGCAAAGCCACCCCTTTTCTTCACAAGCCCTTATTTTTTCAGGATCTTTATCGATCACAACAAAGTTTGCTTTTTCTTGAGCAAGCTCCTCTGCGATTTGATATCCAACCCTACCAAAGCCACAAATTATAAAATGATCTTTTTGTTCTGATATTTTTTTGTTCATAATACTCCTTCTAATTGCTCTTAATAAATTATGTTGAAATATTTTAAAGTATATTAAAACAAAAATCGTGGCTGAAAGCGCAATCATTATCGTAAAAAATGTACCCGTAAAAAATTCTTTTAGATCCAAATTTTCCTCTAAGATAATTTTAACAAAGGTTGATGAAACTATCAACAATATGTTAAGATTAAACAAGATAAAAAGGTCATATAGCTCAGCCGGCTAGAGCGCTTCGTTCACATCGAAGAGGTCCTTGGTTCAAATCCAAGTATGACCAAAGTTTTTTCAAAAAGGAAGAAAATGGAAGAAAGAAACGAAATCCTCAACGTGTTTAAAACTTTTTTAAAAATTTTTTATGAGCTGGCAAAAATTATCTGCTTTGTCTTGATTGTTTTTTTTGTAGTTCGTTATTTTCTAATTCAACCATTTGTAGTTGATGGCAATAGTATGGAACCCAATTTTCATGATAAGGAATATCTATTAATAGAAAAAGTTTCATATCATTTTCACGAACCAAGAAGGGGTGATGTGATAATTTTCCAGCCCCCCAACAGAAACATATATTATATCAAAAGGATAATCGGATTGCCGGGAGAAAAAATTGTCATCAATCATAATGTCACAATTTACAATAAAAAGAATTCAAACGGAGTAGTTCTTAATGAACCTTATTTAAGCCCCTATTCAAGCACTGGCGGCGAGATATCGCAAACCTTACAGAATGATGAATATTTTGTTTTGGGAGATAACAGAGAAAATTCCAGTG
>CAZFRP010000085.1:0-2926 GCA_964521415.1 uncultured Candidatus Saccharibacteria bacterium
TGTTTTTACATTTCTTTGGAAGATGATTTGATGCGAATTTTTGGCGGCGAGCGCATTAAAAATATGATGAATACACTCCGAATGCCCGAGGATGTGCCGATTGAACATTCGCTAATTTCTCGTTCCATTGAGCAGGCGCAGAAAAAAGTGGAAGGTCATAATTTTGATTTGCGAAAACATTTAGTTGAATACGATGATGTGATGAACAAGCAGCGCGAAAAAATTTATCAAAAGCGCCGCGAACTTCTTTACAAAGAGAATATTAAAGAAGAAATTATCGGTCTTGTTTTAGACGGAGTCCAGAAAATCGCCGAGTCAGCCGAAAATCCAGAAAAAGAGCTTAAAACAATTATCCCCAATTTAAAAGACGGGGCGGATTTTATTACTAGGGCCAAAGAGGCATATCAAGAAAAAGAAAAAGGCCTTGGGGAAAAAGTAATGCGGCAAGTAGAACGGGCTTTGTATCTGCGCACTTTAGATACGCTATGGATAGAACATTTAAATGCGATGGAAGAGTTGCGCGAAGGCATCGGTCTACGTGGCTATGGCCAGCGCGATCCATTAATTGAGTATAAACACGAGTCATATAATCTTTTTCTGCGTTATCAGAGTGCGGTTTCTAGCACTATTTTAAATACCATTTTTAAAGTGCAGGTACAGATGCCCCAGCAAAGTGAATTTGAGCGCCGCCCGCAAAAAGAGCTGGGGGCTGATGAATCGTTAGCCGGCGGCGGATTTTCTGATGTTAGAAGTTCTGGGACCGGCAGTAGCAATCAGACGATCGCAAAGCGTTCTGGCGCGGAAAATCGCAATCAAGTGATTAGGGCGACACCCAAAGTCGGTAGAAATGAACCCTGTCCTTGTGGATCAGGCAAAAAATTCAAAAAATGCTGCCTAAATAAGTAAATCCGAAGCACGAAATCCTAAATCCGAAACAAATCACAAATTATAAATTCCAAATTAAAAACAAAGTTTAAGACATTGGAAAATAAGAACCTTGTTACTTCGTAATTGGAATTTGTAAATTGAATGATAATTGGAAATTGGTAATTGAAAATTTTATAAACAATTGTTTTTCTAACCTGCGATGAGGTACTATAGTTATTGGAGGGTTTTTTGATTGATATCCAGAAAATTACCAAAAGTTATCATAAAAATCGGGCGCTTGATTGCGTTTCATTTAAAATACAAGATGGCGAATTTGTTTCTTTAGTTGGCCCATCTGGCGCTGGCAAGACCACATTAATTCGCCTTTTAATCGGTGAAGAAAAACCAGATTTTGGCCGCATTTTAGTTTCAAACCGCGATGTCCAGCTTTTGCCCCGGCGCGAGCTGCCTTATTACCGGCGCAAAATTGGCATTGTTTTTCAAGATTTTAAATTGCTGCAAACAAAAACGGTTTATGAAAATGTCGCTTACGCCCTTGAAGTCGCAGGCGCCAGCAACAGTACTATCGAATTGCGCGTTCCCAAAATTTTGGAGTTAGTGGGGCTTTCGAAAAAAGCGAAAAATTATCCCGATGAGCTTTCTGGCGGCGAAAAACAGCGAGCGGCCCTAGCGCGCGCCTTGGTTCATCGGCCAAGAATTTTAATTGCCGATGAGCCGACCGGAAATTTAGATCCAAAGACATCCTGGGAAATTATTGATTTACTGCTTCGCATTAACAATCATGGCACCACTGTCATTTTAGCGACCCACAACCGAGATATTGTCAATATGTTAAATAAGCGCGTTATCGGATTAAAAAACGGAAAGTTAATTTGTGATCGGCTAAAAGGAAAATACGTTATATGAATAGTTTCATGCGGATTTTAAAATTTGGTTTCTTGAATTTTTGGCGGAATCCCTGGCTTTCCATTGCCACGACCTTAATTTTTTCTCTGACTTTGTTTATTATTTCTTCATTTTTCTTTTTAAATTTAATTACCAACAGAACTACGCAGGTAATTGAGGATAAGATGGATATTTCCGTGACCTTCAAAGAAGAGGCCAAAGATGATAAAATTTTCAATTTAGAAGCACAATTAAATCAGCTTACTTCAGTTAAATCAGTTAAATATATTTCCAAAGAAGAGGCAATTGCCGTTTGGCAGAGTTTGCCACTAACCGAGCGAATAAAAAATTTAGTCACCCAAGATAAAAATCCTTTGCCTCGTAGTTTGCAAGTTAAGGCGACCACACCGGATGATTTAGATCGGATCGCCGAGTTTATCTCAATGAAAAAATGGCAGTCGTTAATCAGAGAGGGTGGCATTTCGTATCAAAAAAATAAACTGATTTTACAGCGGCTTAACAATGTCACCAAATTTATGAAAAAAATTGGTTTAATTTTAGCGGCCATATTTCTTGGCATTTCAATTTTGGTGATTTTTAATACCTTGCGGCTTAATATTATTTCGCGCAAAGACGAAATTGAAATCCAGCGACTGGTGGGCGCGACCAATTCGTTTATTTCAGGACCATTTTTGATTGAGGGAATTTTGTATGGATTTTTAGCCACCATTATTTCTACCTCGCTTCTTTATGGCGTCATTCGTTTTACCACGCCCTTGGTGGCAAAATATCTTGGCGATGTGACTTTTAATTTAGGCCGTTACTTTACCACCAATCTGATTTTAATCTTCTTTATTCAGTTTGGTATCGGTGTTTTTATCGGCAGCATTTGCAGCTTGATAAGCGTGAAGAAATACCTAAGAGTATAAGCTCAAAGTTCAAAGCTCAAATGTCAAATAAATGTCAAATGCTAAAATCCTAAATTTTTGACATTAAGATTTTGGATTTTATCATTGGGATTTTCTGCCATTGTGCTATAATGGCAAATGAATGGGGATAGATGAATTTTTTATCCACAAGATTTAAGTTTTTAATATATTTGGGCGCTTTTTTAGTTGCATTAAGCCCAGTTTTTAATTTTTATTCTTTTGCG
>CAZFRP010000086.1:0-2826 GCA_964521415.1 uncultured Candidatus Saccharibacteria bacterium
ATGGAATATCTCAAGATTTGTTTTAACAAATCTTGAGAACTTAAAAGTAAAAACTAAAAACTTAAAACTAAAATTAAAAGATAAAAATTTAACAAGTGACGACAAAGAAATTTTATTTAAACTTAAAAAAACCACTGAATCGGTGACAAAAAATATTGAAAAATATCAATTTAATCAAGCGGCGGAAGAGATTTATCAATTTATCTGGCACGATTTCGCTGATAAGTATCTTGAGGCATCAAAAAATCAGCTTAAAGACGAAAAATTAAAAGAAAATACCCAAAAAATTCTGCTCTATGTTTTGTCAAATTCTTTAAAACTACTTCATCCTTTTATGCCTTACGTGACTGAAGAAATCTGGCAGAAACTACCAGACAAAAAAGAACCGCTCATTGTTGCCGACTGGCCGAAATAACGAGAATTAAGAATTATGAATCAAGAATCAGGGGAAAATAAAATAAAATCATTTACCGACCTCAATGTATGGCGAGAAGGTCATAAATTAGTATTGAAAATTTACTCTGTGACAAAACAATTCCCCAACGAAGAAATTTTTGGGCTCTCAAACCAAATGAGGCGCAGCGCCGTTTCAGTAACATCAAATATAGCCGAGGGTTTTAGCCGTATTTCTTTTAAAGAAAAAGTACAGTTTTATTCAATGGCGCTTGCTTCATTAACTGAATTACAAAACCAACTCCTTATTAGCAAAGATGTAAAATATATCTCGCTGGAACAATTCAGAAACCTAGCTCAAAGATCTGTTGTCGTTCACAAATTAATTAATGGCCTGATTAAAAGTTCTAGGTTACGTTCCCATAATTCATAATTCATGCTCCATGATTCATAATACAAATCTCAAAAAAATTTTAATAATCTTGGTTGCTATTCCCGTTTTGTTTTCATTATTGTGGATCATTTCCAGTCACTTTCGTGCTGCGCGAGCCGAACAATATCTTAACGAGAATACCCTGCTTGGCGCCAAAAAAGCCGCGGTGATGACACCAAATTCAGCGAAAGTTCGTCTTAAAATCGGGGAATATTATGAAAGTGCGGGAGATTTTAGCGAGGCCGAAAAAGAATTTGCCAAAATAGAAAAAATCTGCGACAACTGCGCCGAATTTAAACAAGCATATTATAATTTGCGGAAGATGAGGGTGCAGACCGCCTTAAAAAACAACGATATCAGCAGCGCTCAAGCCGCGCTCGCTGAGGCATACGAGCTATATCCCGATGATGAAACTTTGCGGTTTTATTATGGAATGATTTTATCGGTTCAGGAAGATTATTCTGGTGCAATTGAAAATTTAAAAGATGATATGCAAAATGCCGAGCTTGAATCTCAACGCCAAATTTTGCTTTCTTCTTTGCAAAAATCTCTTTCCCTAAACGCTAAATCCTATACCCTGATGTCCCTTGGCCTGGCTTTCTCCAAAACCGACTACCGCGGCCTTGCGGCAATTTTCTTTGAAAAAGCCACCAAAGAAAATTCTCACTATCGTGATGCCTTTGTTTTGTTGGGCAAGACCTATTTACAGCGCTTAGCGGACAGCGATCAGGGTTTAGGCGATGTTCTAAACAAAGCCAAAGAAGCACTTGAGCGGGCAGCCGAAATTGATCCGACATATCCGGAAACATATCAACTTTTAACGCAAGTGTACGAAAAGATGGGAGATGCGCAGAAAGCGAAAGAAGCCGCGGAGAAAGCCACGATGTTAAATAATAATTCAAATCTCAAATCTCAAAATGCAAAATGACAATGTAAAATTTAAAATGGAATTTACTAAGCGGCTAATTCGATTTTCTTTAAGAATCATTAAGTTCTGTGAAAAAATTAGAGAGGATAGAAATCTTTGGTCTATTACCGATCAATTACTTCGCTCTGCTACTTCAATTGGTGCCAATGTTATTGAAGCTAAAGCATCAAGTTCAAAACAGGATTATTTAAGATTTTTTCAAATCGCTTTAAAAAGCGCCAATGAAACAAAATACTGGCTTATTCTTGTTAAGGAAAGTTCAATAAAACATCGGGCCGAAGCCGACAATCTTCTAAACGAAGCGGGAGAAATCGCCAAAATTCTTGGAGCTGGTGTCTTGACAATGAAGGGAAAAAGATAATTTTGAACTTTAAAATGTGATTTTGAGATTTGCATTTTTAATTTTGAATTTTCCTGTGTTATAATAAAACCACAATGAAGGGCAAAACTAAACCCAGAATATTTAAGTTTGTAATATTAGCTATGCTCGCCACTATTCTCGCTGGCTTTTTTGGTGTGGGAGGGACAAAAAGTGCCGATCCAAAACCAATAGACCCATCTAATGCCCCAATAGATGCGGAAAAATTCTTCTCTGGCGATCCTGCATACAAACCCGATCTATACGATTGGATAACGATTGAAAACAAAAGTTTAAACAAAAATGGACAAAATTTAGAACATGCGTTTAGGGTAAAAACAATTAAGGGAAAAGGATTTCAGTTTGATGCAACTTTCAAACAAGTTTATACAAAATCAAATGAAGAATTATTTTATTATCAATGGACAGAAAGTGACTACAATATAGCGGGCATTCTGGAAACTTCAATTAAGTATTTTATCGGTATTGATGGTTTTCAAAATTATAGCCGGAATGAACCGACAAAAATAGAGTGCAAGAAGTTAGCGAATGTTAATGTTTATCGAATGCAAAATCATCCAACATATTTTTTGGCAACAAAACAAGGCGCGGGGTTTTTATTATAAAAAGAGTATCACTTTTTTCTTTTAGCAGTCTTTTTCTTAGCCGTTTTTTTGGCCTTCTTCTTTTTTGCCATACTCGTATAACACCTCC
>CAZFRP010000087.1:0-2804 GCA_964521415.1 uncultured Candidatus Saccharibacteria bacterium
TTGCTTCGCCCCGGTAGTAAAGCAAAGCTTACTACGGGGCTTCGGCCGATATAAGGCAAAGTGTTTTATAACGAGATTTTGCCCTGTAGTGAATGCGGAGCATTCTACTATCAGGGCTTCGCTACGCCTGCCTGCCGGCGGGCAGGCTCAACAAGGCTTCGCCAAGGCACTTTAAAGAAGAATAAAATTTGGTAAAAATAGGGTAGGACAATTGGGTGGATGAAAGAATTTACAAAAATTGCGGGGTAGTGTAATGGTCGCACGCTTGCCTTTGGAGCAAGAAATCTTGGTCCGATTCCAAGCCCCGCAGCACTTCGACTCGCTTCACTCGCTCAGTGCAAGCTCTATATAATAAATATTAAGCGAGTAGAAGTGTCCTGAGGACTTCAGCCGAGTTCAGTCGAGGCCCTTGCCGAAGGACAACTATGTATTATCTTTATCTTATTCTTTGTAATAACAAAAGTATTTATACGGGCGTAACTAATAATCCTAAACGGAGATTGAATGAGCACTAAACCAAATCCGGCAGTTGGCACACAAAGCTCTATCCTGCTGTAAAATTATTGAGAGTAGAACAATTCATGACTAAACAAGCAGCGCTCAAACGAGAAAAACAAATTAAAGGCTGGCGCCGAAAAAAGAAACTGAATTTGATTAAATTTGGTAAACCAACCATAACATAGATTTTAATGTGGCCTGATCCCAGAATGGAATAAGTTTTTAATTTGAAGGGAGTAAAGTTTTATGAAAATTAAACGCTTAATAGTCGGGGAGCTGGCGACCAATTGTTATTTGTTAATTTCTGGCAAAGAAATGGCAGTAATTGATCCTGGCGGAGAGAGCAACAAGATTTTAAAAGAGATTGAAAATTCCAAGGCTAAAATGAAATATATCATCAACACTCATAATCATTTCGACCATACCTCGGCCAATGAAGAATTAAGCAAAGAGACCAAAGCCAAAATTTTAATTGACTTGAAAGATGGGGACGAAATAAAAATAGGAACAAGAGATCTGCCGAGCGTTTTAAAAGTTATTCATACGCCGGGACACACCAAGGAAAGCATTTGCTTAAAAGGCAAAGATTTTATTTTTACCGGAGATACCTTGTTTAAAGATGGGCATGGCCGAACTGATTTAGCCGGTGGGTCTGCGGAAGAAATGGAGAAATCCTTAAAAAAACTAGCCAAGATAATAAAACCGGGAATGACGGTCTATCCTGGCCATGGCGAAGTAGTAACGAAAAACTAAATTAAAATCAGCTAAATTTATGGAATGTAAACAAAAAGAAAATTTAAAAACTTGTCCCTGTACTTATCCCGGATGCCCGAGAAAAGGGATTTGTTGCGAATGTTTAAGATCTCATCGAGAAAAAGGAGAACTGCCGGCTTGTTATTTTGGCCCTGAAGCAGAGAAAACCTATGATCGTTCAATCAAAAAATTTATTAAGGACCAGAATCAAGATTAAGATCTTGGAACAGGAATGAACGTCTTCTAAAAATTTTTTGAAAAATAGTATATATTGCTTGACAAGATATATACTAAAATATAAGATAGTATATATCTTTATCAAGATAAAAACTAAATATGAATACAAAAATAGGTAAAAAAATGAAACAAAAAGAAGATTTTACCGCCTTTATTCCTAATCCTTTTCCTCCCAAGGAGATTTTTGATGTGCCGCAGGATATTCTTTTGAAGACAGCGGAAGCCGACCGACTTATGGGCAAGCTGGACGGAATTACCCACACTCTGCCGGATGTTGATTTCTTTTTGCGAATGTTCGTGGCAAAAGACGCGACTTCTTCCGCCCAGATTGAGGGAACGCGCGCGACTATTATTGATGCCCTTGAAATGGAGTCCGGCGTTGCCACAAAGGAAACAGACGCGGATGATATTTTATATTACATAAAAGCTCTAAATTATGAGACAACAAGATTAGACAACTTCCCGATGTCTCTCCGGCTTATTCGTGAGATACATTCGCAGTTAATGATCGGTGCGCGCGCAAGTCATTTTTCTGATCCTGGCGAATTTCGCAAAAGTCAAAATTGGATTGGCGGGACAAAACTAAGTGACGCGCATTTTGTGCCGCCACCTGTTAATGAAATGCTTCGCGCCCTTGATGATTTTGAAAAGTTTTTGCACGAAGAGAAAAAAATTCTCCCGCTTATTCAGATTGGCATTATGCATGGTCAATTTGAAGTCATACATCCATTTTTGGATGGAAATGGCAGAACTGGACGGCTTTTAATTACGCTTTTATTGTGCCACAGAAAATTATTGGAAAGACCGGTATTGTTTTTGTCGTCTTACTTTAAAAAATATCAAAAAGTTTACTATCAAAAACTGGACGATTATCACAATGGAAATGTTGAAAGCTGGATGAATTTCTTTCTTGATGGAGTGATTGAAACTGCCGGTGAGTCAATTGAAATTTCCAGAAAAATTAGGAAATTGCGCGATGATGATATGGCAAAAATTCAAGCGCTTGCCAAGAGAGAATCGGAAAGCGGCGTTTTGGTGCTGTCTAATTTATTCGGCATGCCTATTGTAAATACGCGGAAGGTTATGAAATGGACAAGATTTACCCGCGCAGGCGCGCAGAGAGTTATTGATCGTTTCGTTAAACTCGAAATTCTTGAAACAAAGAAAGAGAAGGGTAAATATGATCGCATATATATTTATAAAAATTATGTGGATATTTTTCTGAAAAACTAACCATAGAAAAGTGTATGCTTCTGGACTCTGAAAATGTTGACGAGGAAAAACAGTTAAAACTCATAGACTTTATTATCCCAGGC
>CAZFRP010000088.1:0-2658 GCA_964521415.1 uncultured Candidatus Saccharibacteria bacterium
AAACACTGAAATTACTTCTTCAAAATATCTCTTCGTTTATGGAAGTAGTGATTGTTGATCAATCTAAATATGTACCTAAAGATTTTTTGAACTTCATTTGCGAACATAAAAAAATAAAATACATAAGACAAAATATCACCAGTGTGCCTGAGGGTTATAATCTGGGTGCTAAAAAAGCCCGCGGCGAGATTGTTTTATATCTGGATGATGATGTTATCCCTTCGTATAGATTGGTTGATTTTCACAGAAAGAATTATTCAAATGAAAGAATCGGTGGGGTTACCGGAAGAGTGGTTGAGCCCTATAACAATAATGTCTGGACAACGGGTCGAGTGAATTATATTACCAAAACAGGCGATGTTATTCAAAACCTAACCATTAAAGAAAAATCTGAGACAAATGGCGTATCCGGAGGTAATATGTCTTTTCGCAAATCTTTGATTGGCAAAGCAGGATATTTTGATCCTTCATTTATTGGTAACGCCTTTAGGGTAGAAACTGATTTTTCAATCAGGGTAAGAGAGCTGGGTTACAAAATTATTTTTGAACCTGAGGCCGCTACTTTTCATCTTTCTGCAAAAGAAGGGGGTACAAGAAAAACACGAGAAAATGCACCCAGATGGTATTATGAATATTTTCGCAATTATACCTATTTTTTCTTTAAACACGGCAACCATTTATATTTTCCGCTTTTTTTAATTCAAAAAAAGATTGCCGTAATTTGGTTAAAGTGTATAATATTAGGTTTAATACGATGGAAAAAGGGATTTTTTATCGGGTTTCGTATACCACTAAAAGGACTATACGATGGTTATAAAAATTATCAAAAACAATATAAGGAGGTTATATGAAGATCGGTTTTTGGGCTAAATGCTTAGCTGATAAACATCAAAAAACAGGCATACAGGTTTATGCTGAAAATATTTTAAAGAGCTTTGCCAAAATTGACCGGGAAAATCAATATATTGTCTATTCGCATAAGCCCATAAAATATGATTTTTTAAACCAAGATAATATTCGATTGAAGGTGCCTTTTTGGCCTTTCCCCACGCTTTGGACCCAAATAAGAGTGTCGATTGATTTTGCTCTGGAAAAAGGCGACCTACTTTTTTTACCTGCTTTTATTACGCCAATATTTTCTCATTTTAAAACCGTGGTTATGTTGCACGATTTGTTTTTTTTGCAATTTCCCAAACATTATAATAGGTTTACCCGAAACTCATTTGCTTTTTGGACAAAGATCGCCTTTAAACGGGCTGATAAAATTATTGTTCCCTCTAAATATGTTTGGTCTGAAATTAAGAAATATTTTCCCGAAGCTTTGCCCAGAGTTTGTATAATTTATGAGGGATATAGCCCGTCTTATAAACAAAGGTCCAAGGATGAAATAAAAAAAGTCAAAGTAAAATACCAGATTAATTCGCCTTATTTTATTCATGTCGCCGGACTTTTTACTCAGAGAAAAAATACCCACAATTTAATAAAGGCATTTTATGATTTTAAAAAAAATAATTTTTGTCTTAAAACAAAACTGCTTTTAATTGGAGAAAGGTCAAAAGAATATGCGTATCCTCAAGTTGCTAAACTAATTAATGATTTAAAATTAAATAAGGACGTGATCTTTTTGGGTTACTTGCCGAAAGAAGATTTGGCCATTTTATTATCAGGTGCACTAGCCGCCGTGTATCCCTCACTTTCTGAAGGATTCGGACTGCCTGCACTTGAGGCCATGGCGGCTGGCTGTTCGCTAATAACATCAAATCAAGGAGCTTTAAAAGAGATCGCAAAAGGAGCGGCAATCTTAGTAGATCCGTTAAATAAAAAAGAATTACTGACGGCAATGCAAAAAATAAGTGATGAGCCAAAGTTACGAGAACGATTGATTGATAAGGGCTTTAAAAGATCCAAATTTTTTTCTTGGGATAAATGCGCCAAAGATACATTAAAGCTATTTGATGAAGTAATAAAAGGATAAATATGAGAGTTGGTATTGATACACAATCTGTAGTTGAGAAAAAAACTGGCCTGGGTATTTATACAAAAAATTTATTGCAGGCGCTAAAGAAAATCGCGCCAGAGAATGAATATATTGAATTTCATTCGAAAAATCGTCAAGATTTAAGTACTCCAAAAAGATTTTTGTGGGATCAAGTTGGCTTGCTTCGCGCGGCAAAAAAGGCAAAACTGGGTTTACTGCATAAACCCTGTTTTTCCGCGCCGATTTTTTATAAAGGTAAACTTGTTTTGACTGTTCATGATATAATCCCGGTTTTTTTACCGCATAATTTGTCTTTTTCTTCACGATTCTATTACGCCCGATGGATGCCTTATACTTTTGGGCATGCCGATAAAATCATTGCCGTATCCGAAAGTACCAAAAAAGATTTGATAAAATATTTTAAACTGCCGTCAGAAAAAATTATGGTGATATACGAAGGCAGCTCATTTGAAAATTCATCAATACAAGTTAATGAGGAAATAAAACAGCAAATAAGAAAAAAATATCATCTACCGAAAAAATTTATATTAACCGTCAGCACTTTGGAACCCAAAAAAAATCTGCCCTTTTTAGTTAAATGTTTTTACGAAGTCAAAAAGAAATTTCAATTTCCCGAAAAACTGGTTATTGTAGGCAAAATCGGCTGGGGTACTGGACCG
>CAZFRP010000089.1:0-2633 GCA_964521415.1 uncultured Candidatus Saccharibacteria bacterium
GTGATAAATTCCAATTTACTAACTTCATACGAAAGATTTAAATTAAATACCGCCACTCTTGTGCCAACAGGGACATTGGAAATTTTTGCCGTAATCGTATCGCCAACAAGATACTCCGTTTTATCTGTTTCTACATTAACAATTGGCAGAGAAGCGGCAGAAATTGTCATCAAAGAAGATAGATTAAATAATAAAACAGATAATAAACAGATTAACAGGGTCTTTAATATTCTCATTGCCCCTGCTCCGTCTTACCAAAATTTTCCGAACCAAAAGAGATCGCAAAATCTTTTTCATCT
The DNA here is from genome assembly GCA_964521415.1 of uncultured Candidatus Saccharibacteria bacterium. Lineage (GTDB taxonomy): Bacteria > Patescibacteriota > UBA1384 > JAPLVJ01 > JAPLVJ01 > CAZFRP01. The sequence continues at coordinate 300 of CAZFRP010000089.1, forward strand.
ACCTTGCCATCGTCATTAAAATCGGAAACAAAATTACCACTTTGGCCAAAATTATTTTTCCATAATTCAAAATCAGCCACATTAATTACGCCGTCACTATTTATATCACCGGATAAAAAAATCCCGCTATCTAAGGTGTTGTCTTGACTTAAAATCACATCGCGAAGACGTTTTGAAAGATAACCGGGAAATGAAATAATAATATCGTATTTTCGGTTTTTTTGCATTTTTGCTAAATTGGTCCAATCTGGTACAAACATCCCTTTATCATTTAGAATTATGGGAATTTTACCAATGTATTCATTGCTTTGTGGATCAATAATTTCCATTTTGCCAGCAATATTACCTTTAAAATATTTTCGATCTTTTAAAAATGATTTTATAGTTAAAAGAGAGGTCTTTTCCGTAATAACTTCATTGCTAGTCATTTCAATAATCTGGTTTTCCGCATCACGAAAGCTAACTTTGGCGGTGTTTGTAATATATTCTGGACCAAGTTCGCTGGCCTTAAATTTATCCCATAATATTTTTGTTATAAAAATAAAAGCCGCCACAGAAACAATCGTAATTCCAAAACGAATAATTTTTTTTCTTGACCAAAATCTTTTCATTATTTTTATAATATCATAAATTTTTATTGTCAAAAGTCTTAAACCATTGACCCCACTTCGCTTGTCGCTCTCGTGGCTTACACCCACGCACCCGCCCTGCCTGCCGCAAGGCGAGGCAGGTCGCGAAGTCGCTTCGTTAGGGGCCTGCGCCCCGCCGCTGGCGGGGCTTGATTTTTCGATTGTTTTGTGTTAAAATACGGTGTTTATAAAAGGATTGAAGATGAATAAGAAACTGCTAATTACTTTTATTATGATGTTAATTGTGTTTATCTTTACCCTAACATTTGGGTTTGCTTTGATATTTACAAAAAGATCAAAAACAACTACAGAAATCTATCAAAAACCCCGTTTTGTTACTCGTGACTATACGTATCATAAGAAAACTTTCCCTGCGCCCTATAAAGAAGTGGGCAATTTACCAAAACAATAAATATCTTTTTAAGGTTTAACTTCTACTTTAAATTGAGCCGAAAAAGTACCGTTGATAGGCAGTGAAGGAATTTTCCAAGAGATAGTACCATTTTCAAAAACACCGTTATTGGTAGCTGAACCAACAATATATTGGACACTATTTTCTATTGGATTAGTAATTACCATATTACTAATCGGTTCTCCGGTTTTATTGGTAAATAATACGGAATAAATCAAAGTATCACCGGTATAGGTGTATTTTTTATTAATGGTTATAGTAAACATTTTGTTATATAATTGATCAATATAAAAAGCGACTTTGTTTCTTATTCGGTCAAAGGCAGCGTAATCAGTTTCACTGCTTGTTTCGGAAACATTAGCCAGGATTTTATTAGCAAATCCATAGTCATTTTTTTTATCAGCATAATCCATTTCCCAATTTTCGGAAATTTTCCCTAAAATATTGTTAAGATAATTTTTAGCTTCTTGCGAAACCGGATCATCTGGAGAAGATTTTATTAATTCTTCTAAGGTAGAGAAATATTTTGCATCCTTGATACCTTCTCTTGCACCTTCAAAAGCCACCGTTGGGAGCATTTCGCCATCCCAAGTTGGATAAGACATCAGAAAATCCGGAAAAGAATATGGAAAATTAAAATTATAAGGAGCATCAAAATCATTGTAAGGATCGCCCACATAATCACCGTAAGCATAATTGGCGATGACTTTAGCGTCCGTTTTTGCTGCCATTAAACCGTGCAAAAAACGGTTATAAACCGGATTTCTAACCTGAGAATAATAAGTGGTGTAATAAGCATAAGAATCTGGATCAGCTTGTTTGTTAGATTCTTTGACATAGCGCATGGCATAAACCTTATAATCAACCAGATTGGATAGCGGCGGAATGTAGATTTTACCATTTTCTCTAATACAATCAGTACAGTCCTGGCACTCGCCTTGAGGGCATTCTAGTTTTTGGTCGCATGTATCATAATATGTCACCCAGGTTTTGCCGCCTTCGGCTTTGATCAAACGATATAGACGGTCAGAAGACAATCGTCTCTCCCAATCTCCTCCAGGTTCATCAACGACTTGAAATACCAGCTCCACTTTGCGCTCCAGACCAATACTTCTAAGTTCTTTAATAAATTGACGAAAAGCGGTTTTAAATTCACTGGTTTCAACCACCTCGAAGTAGAGATCACTGGTCCAGTTGCTTTCACCATGAATGGCTTTGGCAATTTGTCGGCCGACCGCATCCATATTTAAAAAGTATGCGCGTCTCGAAATAACTCCTTTAGTGATGGCTTCG
>CAZFRP010000090.1:0-2632 GCA_964521415.1 uncultured Candidatus Saccharibacteria bacterium
CGGCTCGGGCGAGGCGGAATTCCCCCCACACCCCCCTTCCGCCTCGCCCTCGCTTTGGCTGGCGAATTTTTTTTCGGCGGACAGAGATAAAAAATTATCCTCGCTTTGTCTTGCTCTTGTGTTTTGGTTTGATGTGGCGAACTTTTACGCCACCTTTCTTTATTTTTCTTGCCATAATTTTTTGGATTTCTTTTTTTTAATTATCGACCTTTAGCAAACTTCTCGCTAAACTTTCAAATCCCGCGAAAAATGTGCCGTCCTCTTTTCTAATGTCGGAGAGATAATTTTTTATCTCCTGATTTTGGAATGTTCTGATTATGTCGTAGGCAAATCCATTATATAGCATAGTATCGTTAATCAACCCGCCTTCGCTTACATTATTTAATAATTCATAAACCGTAAGATACCGATCTATATCAGTAGTCGTAAATTCTCCGCCGTTTGATTTCAGAATAGAACTATTATTTTCTATTGCTGTGATTAAATGTGAATTTGTATCTTCGCCTAAACTTCTATTAAATTCGAGCATTAACTGGGCGGATTGACTATCGCGCCAATCTTTAATTTGAATTCCCGCAAAAATTACTCCGCCGACTATCGCCAATACTTCAATGATGCGAAGTATTTTTTCTGTTTGCTTCCACTCTAATTTTAGGGATTTTAAATTTAACATAATAACTTTTTAAACACTTCCAACGCTGTCATCAAACTTTCCGCCCGCAAAGATTTGTAATATTCCGGCTTGTGGATTGGTTTATCAACTTTTCTTTCCCCCTCAAGCAAAGTAATAATATTCAAATCAATGTCAAAATAAGAAAGCAAAGTGTGCGTTGATGGACTACCATATTTCACGCCGTTATTTGTTGAATAATCTCCACCCAATTGACTTTCCAATTGCAAAAGCATAAACGATAAATCGGGATAAACTTGTTTGAAAAGTGTAAAATCAACCAAAATTCTTTTCATCATCGCGTTTTCTGTATATGCCTTACACTCAATCGCAACCTTGAATTTCCCGTCAATATAAACATGAACATCGGTTTTTAATGTGTAATAAAAATCGCTGATATTCTTTTTGATATATTCTCTAACTTCCGGACTTTTTATTTTATCAATATATTCCGGTTTAATGGGAATTCTAACCGTTTGTTTTTCTAGTGATAACCTTTCCGGTTTTCCGCCAATTTCTTTCCACGCAATTTCAACTAAACTTTTTGCCATACTTTCAACAAGCAAACCCTTTCCGGCTCTTATTACCCCGCCATAAGCTCGGTCGTCAGTGTTATCTCTCGCTTTTGTATCAATGCCTTTTACTAAAAATTCGTAAGCATTGATAAGCGATAAAACTTCTTTTGATTGTTTTTTCTGTTCCATATTATTTTTTGTTAAATAAAGTTAATTCTTCTTGGATGATAGCAAGTCGTTTCTCGGCTTTCTTGTTGTATTCTTCAGATATATCAATACCAACATATTTTCTACCCAGTTTTTTTGCAACGGCGGTCGTTGTTCCAACCCCATTAAACGGGTCCAAAATTATGTCGCCGCGATAACTAAATAATTTCATGGCACTACTTGCCAAATTTTCAGGAAACATTGCGGGGTGCCCGTATTCTTTCATTTTTCTTTCTGGCGCGATATCCCATTTTGCCACTACTAACTTTTTGAATTCATCAGCAGTGATGTCTATATTTTCTCTTTCACCTTGTTTCTTAAGACTGCCTTTAGAAAAAATCTCAAGGAATTCCCATGTATATTTTAAGTAGGGATTACTCGGGCTTTTCCAAGAACCCCAAGCTGTATATTTACAATTCCAATTATGTTTATCCCACACTATCTCACCTTTCCATATCAGTTTTTCGGTCATGAAAAAATTAGAAATAATGTGATGAATGGGAATATAATCAGAAAACAAAGGTTGAACATTAACAATTATTCTCCCTCCATATTTTAAGACACGAATACATTCTTTGAAAACAGAAAATAACTTGTCAAAATAGTCATTCCAATTCGTTCCGTCTTCGTGATTGTCATAATCTAACCCAAAATTATAAGGAGGTGATGTAAAAATTAAATCAATAGAATTGTCCGGAAATTTTTTTAATACCTGCGCGCTATTGCCGGTTATTATTTTATTAACAAAATTCTTTGGCAAAATATTATTTTGCTCTGAAAAATTATGATTTTGGGCATAGTAATAAAGACCCCTTTTTTGCTCTTTCTCTTTTCTGTTTTTTACTTTTCTTTCCTTATTGTATCCAACATAAAGACGCTTGCTACCTTTTAATCCATAACTTTTTATGCTTTTAATATTTTTTACGACTGTATCCAAAACTCGATTAAATCCGTTATTTGATCGAACTAATTCAACATTATTTTTGAACGCGGGAAAATCAATCTGGCGCAAATTTATAACTAAGTTGTCATTGTCAATTTCAAAATGAATATCTTCTTTTGGATATTGGCCAAAAAAATCGCGCAAGTCGTCTTTATACTTACTAATCGCGATTGATGAAATTTTTATAGCTTTGTATTCGCTCATATTATTTTATTAAATCCTCAATCGAAACATTTAACGCTTTTGCGATTTTCTTGATTGTATCAACAGTCGGGTTTTGTTGCTTGCCCGCTTCAA
>CAZFRP010000091.1:0-2572 GCA_964521415.1 uncultured Candidatus Saccharibacteria bacterium
AAGCGGTTGTTGGACAAGTTGGCGTCAAGAGAAAAGCAACTTTTTTAAACACTTTATCAAAATCTTCTTTAATTTTGGCCTGCACCTTTTTGGCTTTTAAATAATATGCCTCGTAATAACCCGATGATAAGGCGAAAGTGCCCAAAATTATTCTCCGTTTTGCCTCGTCCCCAAAACCATCGGCGCGAGATTTAAAATAAACATCAAGCAAATTATTGATGGCTGATGGCTGATGGCTGATGGCCGAATAGCCGTACTTTATTCCATCATATCGTGATAGATTTGAGGACACCTCAGAAGGCATAATAATATAATAAGCGGCCAGAGCATACTCGGTATGCGGCAGAGAAACTGCCACAATTTCTGCCCCCAAATCTTGATATTTTTTAATGGCCGTTTTGACTAATTTTTCCACATTAGAATCAATCCCTTTGATAAAATACTCTTTCGGAATACCAACACGCAAATTTTTAATTTTTCCCGATGTTCCAATCGGGATCCCGACTTCCCGTCGGGACAATTTACAATTATTATTCAATTTTAAATTTTCAATTTTTAAACTTGTAGAATCTTTCTCATCATATCCCACAATAACTTTAAATAATATTTCCGCATCAGCTACAGTTTTTGTAATCGGACCAATTTGATCAAGTGATGAGGCCATGGCGATTAAACCGTAACGCGAAACCGCACCGTAAGTTGGCTTAAATCCGACCACGCCGCAAAAAGAAGCAGGCTGGCGAATTGAGCCGCCAGTGTCAGAACCGAGTGCCATCGGCACAAGATTTGCCGCCACTGCTGCGGCCGAGCCGCCTGATGAGCCGCCCGGAACACGAGACAAATCCCAAGGATTTTTTGTCGGGCCAAAATACGATGTTTCTGTACTTGACCCCATAGCAAACTCATCCATATTAGTTTTGCCCACAATAACCGCACCAGCATTTTTTAATTTGGTAATAACAGTCGCATCATAAGGCGCAATAAAATTTTCTAAAATTTTTGAACCGCAAGTCGTTTTAGTGTTTTCCATACAAAAATTATCTTTTACTGCCACTAAAGTACCAGCAAGCGGTCCCTTTTTATTTTGCCCTTTGTTTTCTTTATCATCACAAAAACTAATAAAAGCATTCAACTTTTTGTTTTCTTGTTTAATTATTTGGATTCCTGTTTTCATATTGATTTTTCAAAAACTGCTTTTACTTTAATATGATTATCCTGTTTGGCCGGAGCATTTTCTAACATTTTTTCGCGCGAAAAAGATGGTCTAATCTCATCTTCGCGAGAAACATCAGAAAGTCCGTTGATGCTGGCGATTGGTTCAACATTTTCCGTCTTTACTTCATTTAATTTTTTTACATAATGCAAAATCGTCTCGAGCTGCCGCTCAAATTTCTTTTTTTCTTTTTCTGACAAATCTATCCGCGCTAATTTAATAATATTATCAATCTTCATTTCTCTTTCATATTAGCACAAGTTTTGTTAAAATATAAAGGAGGGCCTGTGGTCTAGTGGCACGATACCACATTCGCCCGCCTGCCATCGCCTGTTGGGGATGTAGCTCAGTGGAAGAGCGCTGCTTTCGCATAGCAGAGGTCGTGGGTCCGAATCCCACTATCTCCACCAGACGAAGGCAACTGGCGGGCAGGCATTGTGGAGACGCGAGTTCAATTCTCGCCAGGTCCATTTTTTATTTTGAGTCCCACCAAAGAGGGACGAAAAACAAACTCTCCCGCAAGGGTCTCCACGTCAAAATGCAGAGTAGTTTATTTCAGAGTCGTTACTGGCCGAGATTGGAGAATAAACTTCGCTTTGATCATTCTATTGCTTTTTTATTATTTTCAAAAATTCTTTTTCGTCTAATATTTTAACGCCGAGTTTTTTGGCCTTATCATATTTTGAACCGGGTTCGATGCCGGCGACGACATACGCAGTTTCTTTAGATACTGATTCTGAAACATCGCCACCCTGTGCGCGCACCAAATCTTTTGCCTCATCGCGAGTCAATTTTTCTAGACCACCAGTAAAGACGAAAATCCTACCGGATAGTCGTTGGTCTTTAGTCGTTTGTCGTTGGCTTTTGATTTTGACGCCGGCAGAAAAAAGCCGTTTAACAAAATCTTGATTGTGTTTATCCTGAAAATAATCGTAAATTGATTTAGCAACGATAGGACCGATGTCCTTAATCTGTTGCCATTGTTCTATTGAAATTTTCGGCAGAAAATTCATTAATTTTGAGGTTTGCATTTTGAATTTTGAATTTAGCAAAGCAGCGATGTCAATCGCGCTTTGCTCTCCCACATTTGGAATTCCCAGCGCATAAATAAACCGCGACAAATCAATCTCTTTTTTGTTTTGTATTGCCTCTACAATATTTTGCGCTGATTTTTCGGCAAATCGCTCCAGCGGTTTTATATCGCCTTCTTTTAATTCAAACAAATTGGCCGCGTCTTTTATTAAACCCTCATCCATAAATTTATTCAAAATTTTAGGACCAAGTCCCGGCATATCAAAGGCACTTTTGGAAACAAAATGTTCAAGAGAGCGCCGGCGAATAATAAAGCATTTTTTGTTT
>CAZFRP010000092.1:0-2567 GCA_964521415.1 uncultured Candidatus Saccharibacteria bacterium
CAAATAATTTTGAATTTTGAGATTTGAGATTTGAGTTTGAGCCAGTTTGTGCTAACAAACTGGCGACCGGCCATTGTCCGGACGAAAACCAAGTGTCAAAAACATCAGGATCTTGTGTCCAGTTTTCAATATCCTTCGGTGGTTCCATTCCTACATAAATATCTTTATCTAATTGTTTGTGGTTTGAAATTTGTAAATTGGAATTTGTTTCGGATTTCGGATTTCGGATTTCGGATTTCTCCCGGTACCAAACCGGAAGTTGTATTCCCCAAACAATTTGTCTTGAGATATTCCAGTCCCTAATATTTTTCATCCAGTTTAGGAAAATTTTTTTAAAGCGGGGAGTGACAAATTTAATTTTTCCTTTTTGCACGGCAGAAAGCGCATCATAAGCTAAAGTTTTTCCTGATTTACCTTTTTTGTTGACAGCGATAAACCATTGCTCTTTGGGAAGAGGTTCGACTTTATTGCCGCATTTATAGCAAGTGCCAACAGTATGGCGATATTTTGAATCAATTTTTAAAATTAAGCCCTTTTTATTTAAAATATCAACTACAATTTCTCGCGCCCTATCTGTTTTTTCATTAGTAGCTTTTTCAATTTCTTTTTCGTTGATTTGCGCTTTGGGATTGGAATAAAAACGACCCTCGTCATTAATTACGGAAAAAATCTCTAAATTGTGCCTCTGGCCAATTTCAAAATCAAGCGGATCGTGCGCCGGGGTGACTTTGACCGCACCCGTGCCAAATTTAATATCAACTGCCAAGTCAGTAATAACCGGAATTTCGCGGGAAGTTAAGGGCAGTTTAATTTTTTTGCCAATTAATTTTTTGTATCTTGCATCGCGCGGATTGACGGCTACGGCCACATCAGCAAACATTGTTTCCGGCCTGGTGGTCGCGACGTTTAAGGGTCCATATTTTACATAGTAAAGCGGATCTTCTTGCTCCTTAAATTTTACTTCTAAATCAGAGAGGGAAGTTTTATGCTTTGGACAAAAATTAACCGGGCGCAAAGCGCGATAAACTAATCCGTCGTCGTAAAGTTTTTTGAAAGTTTGATAGACAATTTTGATGATATCAGGATCTAAAGTAAATTTTTCTCTGTCAAAATCACAGGAGGCACCCAGTTTTTGCAGCTGTTTTTTAACCGTTTTTCGATTTTCTTTAGTAAAGTCCCACATCATTTTATATAGCTTTTTGCGAGGGATTTTAAAACGATTTTTACCTTCTTTTTCTAATTTTTTTTCAAAAACGACTTGCGTTTCAAAACCAGCATGATCGGTTCCCGGAAGCCAAAGCGATGCCTCGCCCAGCATGCGGTGGTAGCGCGCCATTAAATCTTCTATCGTGACAAAAACCGCGTGGCCAATATGAAGAGAGCCATTGGCATTAGGAGGTGGCATAATAATACAAAATGGCTTGCCGTTTGGATTTGCCTCCGGCTTAAAGTATTTGCCTTTTTCCCAGAGACGATAAATTTTATCCTCAACTTTTTTTGGATCGTAGGTTTTGGGTAAATTCATAATTTTTATAATCGCCAACTTTCTAATTTAGCGTTAGCGTCTGCCTTAATATTGTACCATTTGAAATGATTTGTTTTCAAATGGGCAGAATACTTATGATATCCGGCGATGGCAATCATCGCGGCGTTGTCAGTACATAAAATTTTTGGCGGAACCAAAAATTTAATTTTTAACTTTTCATTTTTAATTTTTGATCTGAATTCTGAGCGGAGCGAAGAATTGCTTGCGACGCCGCCGCCAAGTAAAATTGTTTTGGCATGGTATTTTCTGGCCGCTTTAATAGTTTTTGATACCAAGACATCAACGACAGCTTGTTGGAATTCTTTGGCTACTGCTTGTCTAACATTTTGGTTGCGACCGTTTGGCAATTGTTGGAGTAAGTAAAGCACGGCTGTTTTTAACCCCGCGAAGGAAAAATCGAGATTGTTGGAGTTAATCATTGGTCTGGGTAGAGTAATTTTTAATTTTTCGTTTTTACTTTTTAATTTAGAGGCGGCCGCCTCGATTGCTGGGCCACCCGGATAAGGAAGCCCAAGAAGCGCGGCCACTTTATCAAATGCCTCCCCGGCCGCGTCATCTCTTGTTTGGCCGATAATATTATAGCTACCTAATTTTTTTATCAAAATTAAACTCGTATGCCCACCAGAAACAATTAAGGCAATTGCGGGAAATATTGTTTTGAATTTTAGATTTGTAATTTGTAATTTGTACTCTGCCTTCGCAGCACTGTCGCCTTTGGCGACAATTCGAATTTCGGATTTCGGATTTCGGATTTCTCGAGCAAAGCTCGAGTATATGTGTCCTTCTATGTGGTTAACGCCAATTATTGGTTTATTCAAAGAATAGGCCAAGGTTTTGGCAAAATTTACGCCAACCAGCAAAGAACCAATCAGTCCAGGACCCGTTGTTACGGCAAGCAGATCAATTTTGCTTAAATTAGTTTTCGCCTTGTCTAAAGCTTCATTGACAACCGGGACGATATTTTCAAGATGGGCTCTTGAGGCAAGCTCTGGAAAAACGCCCCCATATTTCCGATGAATTT
>CAZFRP010000093.1:0-2549 GCA_964521415.1 uncultured Candidatus Saccharibacteria bacterium
AAAAATACGGCATATCAGTAAAGACCATCGCTGATGCCAACAATATTTCCTCGGTCAATAATGTCAAACCAGGCCAACTACTCTCTATTCCGCCAGCTGATGGGGTCATCTATACGGTGCAAAAAGGCGATACGCTCTCTGCGATTGTCAAAAAATATCAAGGAAATTTAGCCGAGACACAAAAATATTATTCGGAAAATATTAAAATCGGTCAAAAAATTGTTGTTATTGGCGGCAAATCGCCGCATGCGCCAGTACCAGATAATCGGGCGACATCACGTGTTGCTACCTCAAGAGGTGTTGTAACTAGAAATACCAGTTCTTCACGTTCACTCGCTGGCGGTGGTAGCAAACAAAATGGTTATCCTTGGGGATGGTGTACTTGGTATGCGGCGTATCGTCGTAATATTCCGCACAGTTGGGGAAATGCCGGCCAGTGGCTTTCTTCAGCCAAAAGGGCCGGATATGCAACTGGTTCTGCGCCTCAAGCCGGGGCCGTAATTGTTACCAGAGAAAGTTGGTATGGTCATGTTGCCTACGTTGAAGCCGTTTCTGGTGATTCTATCACTATTTCGGAAATGAATTATGAGGGCTGGGGCGTCATTTCAAGAAGGACTATCCCAAAAGGCAGCGGCGTTGTTAAAGGATATATCTATTAAGAAAATCCAAATTTCAAATCTCAAATTCCAAAATTGCTATTGACAAAAAATAAACAATGTTATAAAATAAAATTAAATTAAATATTTGATAAAGGTTTTGGGCTTGCCAAGGGAATTTATTTCTGTTTAAATCCGAAAATGATGCATAGTCCACTTTTATGTGGGCATAATTTTGTGTTAAAAAAATATTATTTGAGGAACCGTGGAAAAAAGAAAATATTTTAAATCGGCCACCAGTTACAAATTACCCTCGCTTATTGAAATTCAGACCTCGTCGTACGATTGGTTTTTTAAAGATGGTATGAAAGAGCTCCTTCGGGAAATGTCGCCAATTGGCGATTTTACCGGTAAAAATCTCTCTCTTACATTTACTGATTATTTTTTAGATGAGCCAAAATATACTGCTGACGAAGCGCGCGAGAAAAATCTTTCCTATAAAGCCGTCCTAAAGTGTAAAACTTCGCTTCTAAATAAACAGACCAAAGAGATTAAAGAGCAGGAAGTTTTTTTGGGCGAATTTCCTTTAATGACTCATGCCGGAACATTTATTATCAATGGAATTGAACGCGTGGTGGTGGCGCAAATTGTTAGATCATATGGCGTGTTATTTGTCGGAGAAGAATTTGGCGAAAGAAAATTATTTGGGGCCAAAATTATTCCCAACCGCGGCGCCTGGCTTGAACTTGAAACATCAAGCCGCGACATCATTTCGGTTAAAATTGATCGTAAAAGAAAAGTGCTTATCACCACTTTTTTGCGCGCCTTAGGCTACAGCGACGATAAAAAAATTTTAGAACTTTTTCAAGATGTAAACACCGATTCGGATCATAATTTTATTAAAGCCACGATTGAAAAGGATCCGACTAAAACCAAAGAAGAAGCAGTGGTGGAAATGTATCGCCGCATTAGACCAGGAGAGCTGGTAAATCCAGAGACCGCCAATACCTTTTTAGAAAGTATGTTTCAAAATCCCAAAAGATACGATTTGGGTCGCGTTGGCAGATATAAAATCAATCAGCGCTTACACAAAGATGTACCCAATATCATTGAAAATAGAATTTTATTAGCTTCAGATCTGATTGATATTGTAAGGGAAGTAATCCGACTCAATAACGACCCCGTAGCTAAAGAAGATGATATTGATCATTTAAAAAATCGCCGGATTAGAACGGTGGGAGAATTAATTCAAAATAAAGTCAGAGTCGGCTTCTTGCGGATGGAGAGAATAATCAGGGACCGAATGGCCGTTTCTGATCTTGAAACCGTCACGCCAGCGATGCTTATTAATGCTAGACCAATTACGGCGGTCTTGCAGGAATTTTTTGCTTCTTCTCAGCTTTCGCAGTTTATGAATCAAACCAATCCGCTTTCAGAGCTTGAGCATAAACGAACTTTATCAGCCACCGGTCCAGGTGGATTATCAAGAGAACGCGCCGGCTTTGAAGTTCGCGATGTGCATCAGAGTCATTACGGACGAATCTGTCCGATTCAAACCCCAGAAGGACCAAACATCGGTCTGGTTGGGTATTTGGCAACATACGGCAAAATAAATGAATACGGTTTTATTGAAACGCCATATTATGTGGTCAGAAAAGAGGTAGAAAATGAGGTAAAAGAGACCGAAAATCGGATTTTAAGGCAAAATATTGTTTTAAATAAAAAAGTCGTTGGAAAGGCCGGAGAAAAAATAAGTTCGGGCCTTGCCTCGCAAATTGCGAAAATAAAAACGCAAAAAACAATTAAAGTAAAGCCATATACCACCAAAAAAATTGTTTATCTAAATGCCGATAAAGAAGAGCGTGTGGTAGTTGCCCCTGCCTCAACCAAAATTGATAAAGACGGCAATATTTTAGAATCAAAAACGGTGGTTAGACGCTATGGTTCGCCAGC
>CAZFRP010000094.1:0-2500 GCA_964521415.1 uncultured Candidatus Saccharibacteria bacterium
CGCTCTATCAATTTCTGGTTTTCCTTCAGATCATTTTACATTTTTAGGATTTTTGCCTAAGAAAAAAGGGCGTAAGACCCTGTTTTTAAATTTTCCCAAAGGAACAATTGTATTTTATGAGAATCCTTATCGCATCATCAAGACCTTAAAAGAGCTTCATGAGATTATCGACGATAAAGAAATCGTTATCTGCAGAGAAATGACGAAAAAATTTGAAGAGATTTATCGCGGCACCATCTCCGAGGTGATGCCAAAGATAAAACCAAAAGGCGAATTTACGGTTGTAATAAAAAATCAATGAAAAAAGTTCATCTTAAAATTTATGGGCTTGTTCAGGGCGTTAATTTTCGCTATTATACAAAAGACCTGGCAGAAAAATTAAATTTATCAGGGTTTATAAGAAACAATCTTGATGGCACAGTGGAAATTGAGGCAGAAGGAGAGGAAAAATCGCTTAAGAAAATAATTACTTTTGCCAAAACCGGCCCACAACTTGCTAAGGTGGATAATATTGAAATTCATTTTAAAGAGCCGGTAGGCGAAAAAGGATTTAAAATATTATGAATAAATTTTATCTTACGACCCCAATATATTATTCAAATGATAAACCCCATGTGGGCACGATTTACACTTCAATCGCGGCTGATGTTTTAGCGCGCTTTTATCGTCAAAAAGGCAAAAAAGTTTATTTTCAAACTGGTGTAGATGAGCATGGTGCCAAGATGGCAAAAGCCGCCAAGATGGCTGGGTTTGCCAATGTTAAGAAGTTTTGTGACAGCAGAGTAAAATATTTTTTAAATCCTCTTAATTTACTCAATATTACCTACGATAATTTTGTCAGAACAACTGAAAAGAAACATGCTAAATATGTTGAAAAATTCCTTAATAAACTATTTAAGGCAGGGAAAATTTATAAAAGTAGCTACTGCGGGCTTTACTGTTTAGGATGTGAAGAATTCAAGAGCAAGAATGATTTGCAAGGAGGAAGGTGCCTGCTTCATAACAGCGTGCCTCAAAAAATTAAAGAAGAAAATTATTTTTTCAAACTTTCCAATTATCAGCAAAAATTAATTAAGTTGATTAAAAAAGATGAGCTAAAAATTGAGCCAAAAGAGCGTAAAAACGAAATCTTAGGTTTCTTGAATAAAGAAAAATTGCAAGATATTAGTATATCCAGGGAGAAAGTAGAGTGGGGTATTAAGCTTCCCTGGGATAAAAAACAGACCGTTTATGTTTGGGTTGATGCCCTTTTAAATTATTTATCAGGCGGAGAAAAATTCTGGCCTGCAGACCTTCATTTGATCGGGCGCGATATTCTTAAATTTCATGCCGTTGTCTGGCCAGCACTTCTCCTTGCGACAGGATATAAAACACCAAAAAGAATTTATGCTCATGGATTTTTTACTTTAGAGGGTAAAAAAATTTCCAAAACGCTTGGCAATATTATTTATGCAGAGGATTTAATTAAAAAATATGGCGCTGACACCGTACGTTATTTTCTTTTGCGGGAGATTCCGTTTGGCAGTGATGGAGATTTTAAGGTTGAGAATTTAATTAAGAGGCGAAATAGTGACCTGGCAAATGACCTTGGTAACTTAGTTTCTCGAGTTACGAAAATGATTGAAAAATATTTTAAAGGTAACCTGGAAACAGTAGAATCAAAGAAAAATTTAAAAGAATTCCAGATTACTGAAACTTGGAGAAAAACCGATTCAAAAATCGCAGCACTAAGGTTTGATGAAGCGCTGGTCTTAATTTGGCAATTAATTGAGCGGGCAAATCAATTTATTGAAAGAGAAAAGCCGTGGCAGGAAGGATCTGATCGTAAAAAAATTTTAGGTAATTTAGTGGCAATAATCAGAGAAATCGCTGATATGCTACTGCCATTTTTACCAGAAACTTCTTGTAAAATCAACGATCAATTTAGCTCTACCAAGATTAAAAAACAAGCAGTGCTTTTTCCAAAAAATGATTAGAAAAAGGGGCAAATGTTAGTTCCAATTATTGCCGCCTTCGCTGCGGTAGGTGGTATTATTGCTGATAAAATTATCCTGACCTATCAGAAATTTGGGCATAGGCAGTTTATTATTATCTTATTTTTATTTTTATTTTTGCTTTGTGCTGTCTTATATCCCTTTTTTGGCAAGATTGATCTTTTGGCATTTTCTGGAAAATATCTGATTCTACTTCTTTTAATTATTTTGATCGGCTCAATTTATAATGTTTTATATTATCATGGTATTGAGAAAGAACGAATTTCTGAAGTTGAGCTTATTACGATGTTAACCCCACTTTCTACCATTGTAATGGCTTCAATTTTTCTTCAAACTGAACGGAATATTCATATTTTTGTGGCCGGGCTGATTGCTTGTCTTGCTTTAATTTTTGCTCATTTAAGACGGCACCATTTGTCCTTTGATAATTTTCAAAAGGGTCTTCTGATTTATTTATTACTTTATCCGATTGAAGCGATTTTGATTAAAAATATTTTATTTCTTTA
>CAZFRP010000095.1:0-2401 GCA_964521415.1 uncultured Candidatus Saccharibacteria bacterium
TGATACCATCATTTCTCCGGAAGATATTTCCTTAATGTGTCCGCACGGCCGAATCAAATCAAAAACCTGCTTTGAAAAAGTTTTATGTTTACCATTTGGTGACAAAATTCCCATTACAAAAATGGATTATTCCCTTGGCGGCTCGGCCGCCAACGTAGCCGTTGGGCTCGCGCGCCAGAATTTTAAGGTCGGCTTTATTTCTGCTTTAGGTTCTGATGAAAAATCAAATGAGATATTGATAAAGTTAGAGGATGAAAATATAAATACCCGCTACCTTAAAAAGATTAAAAATATGGTCGCCAACTTTTCCATTATCATTGCCTACAAAGGCGAGAGAACGATTTTAATGTACCGAGGATTAACTGATTATGCAAAAATTGTTTTACCAAAATTTATTAAAAGCGACTGGCTATTTATAAGTTCCTTGGGTAAGGGATATGAAAAATTGTATCGTCAAATTATTCCCCTCGTTTCCGAAAAAAATCTTAAGATTGCGATTAACCCGGGAAACTTGCAGATAAAAGAGGAAAAATATTTAAAAGAGATTTTGCGCGTAACCAAGATAATTTTTGTAAATCGGGCTGAAGCAGTTGAGCTTTGCCGTGCCAGGCCAACATCGTCTATCAAAAATTTACTTTCTGAGATTAAAATACTTGGACCAGAAATCGTTATTATTACGGAAGGTAAAGAAGGCGCCTACTCTTTTGATGGTGAAAATATGTATAAAATCGGCACCTTTATGGCTAAACTGGTTGAATCAACTGGCGCTGGCGATTCTTTCTCCTCTGGCTTTATGGGCGCCATACTTGCTGGCAAAGATTTAACAAATGCGTTACAATATGGTGTTATCAATTCCGCGTCGGTGATTGAGCATTACGGAGCCCAAAAAGGATTATTAAAAAAAGCAGAATTAGAAAAACGAGTTTATCGAGCGCCAAAACCCCATTTTGTATGAAACATTTAGCCATATTTGACGGAGGGGAGGTTATTGAAAATATTTTAAAAGGAGAGAAAGTAATTGATTCCCGATTTTCGCGTAAAAAATCTCTTCCCTATGGCCAAATTAAAAAAGGAGACGAGATTTACCTTAAAATGTCAGGAGAAAAGATTGTCGGCAGAGTAAATGTTGATAATGTGCTTTTTTATGATAATCTAACGCCGGAAATGCTGGGAAAGATCCGCAAAGAATATGATATGGAATTAAAAATGGCCGAAGATTTTTGGAAAAAAGTTTCCAAAAGCAAGTTTGTCTCTTTGATTTTCTTGAAAAATCCTCACCGTTTTGTCTCACCAATAAAATACACAAAACACGATCGAAGAAGTTGGGTAATATTAAAAAGCTAAAATTAAAAATTAAATTTTCGGAGGAAATGTATGAACGTAGCCATCAATGGTTTTGGCCGAATTGGTCGGTTATTTTATCGTAGCGCTCTAAAGCACAATGCCAATTTTGATGTCGTAGCCGTCAATAATCCCGGGTGGGATGAAAAAATTTATCATCATTTGTTTAAGTACGACACGGCTTACGGAATTTTTGAGCCGCGGCCTGTCGCTGAGCTTCTTACTGAGCGCGACCCGGAAAAATTGCCTTGGGAAAAACTTGGCGTTGATATTGTTATTGAGTCATCAGGAATATTTACCAAAAAAGCGGAGGCGGCAAAGCATTTGCGAGCTGGGGCAAAAAAAGTGATTATTTCGGCACCGTCTGAAGATGCGGATATCACCTTAATACTTGGCGTCAATGAAAAAAATTATCAGGCGCGTGAGCACAAAGTGATTTCAATGGCATCTTGTACGACCAATTGTCTGGCGCCAGTGGTGAAAATTTTGCAGGAAAATTTCGGCCTTGAAAAGGGATTTATGACCACGGTTCATTCATATACTGCTGATCAGAATTTACAGGACGGTTCGCACAAAGATTTGCGCCGCGCTCGCGCGGCGGCCGAAAATATTGTGCCAACCAAAACCGGGGCGGCCAGCGCAATTTTTAAAGTTGTCTCGGGCCTGGAAAATAAAATGCAGGGAATCGCCTTGCGCGTACCTTCAGCCACCGGCTCAATTATTGATTTGACCTGCGTTTTAAAAAAGCGAACCGATACTGACGCTTTAAATAAATTATTTGAAGAATACGCCAAAGACAAGATGACGGGGATTTTGAATATTACTTATGAACCGATTGTTTCGTCGGATATTATTGGCAATGAATATTCTTCCGTTATTGACGGCTCGTTGACAAAAGTTTTGGGCGGCGATCTAGTGGAAATTGTTGCTTGGTACGATAATGAATGGGCGTACGCGACAAGATTAGTGGAATTGGTACAATATTTACAAAATAATGGCTAGTTTGCGGGTGCGAGGCATCTAGGTGAAGAAACCATGTCGCAGGCGGAACGGGCATGGT
>CAZFRP010000096.1:0-2303 GCA_964521415.1 uncultured Candidatus Saccharibacteria bacterium
ATCATCTTCTTGCTTCTCAGTTTTAGGTGATATTTTTTGGCAAAGCGGTGGGCTTCATCACGCACCGCGCGCAGTAAAAGCAGGGCCGAACTGTCAAATTTTAATTTTATCGGTAAAGATCGCCCTGGTATGTAAATTTCCTCTTCTTTTTTTGCCAGCGCGATATAAGGAATCGTAATGCCAGATTCTTTTTGCGCCAAATAGGCGGCCTTGATTTGTCCTTTTCCGCCGTCAAGCAATATCAAATCCGGCATCACCCATCCTTGGTGTTTAAATCTACGTGACAAAACTTCCTTCATAGACGCAACGTCATCAGAACTCGTAACCGTTTTAATTTTAAACATTCGATATTCTGATGAAGTTTTTTTGCCGTCTAAAAAAACAATCATTGAGCCAGTCGTTAACTTGCCGGAAATATTAGATATATCATACGCCTCAATCCGAAATGCGGGATGCAGCCGCAATATCGGAAAGTATTTTTTCAAAAATAAAACTAAAGCCAAAAGCGAATTTACAGCCCCCTGTTCTTGCTCTTTTTGCAAAATATTAACTTCGCGAATATGCTCCAAAGCAAAAATTCGATCGCGCAAAACCGCCGCCCGTTCATATTCTTTGTTTTTCGCCACCGCTCGCATCTCTTTTTTTAATTGCCCAATGATTTTTTTTACTTTACCTTTTAAAAATAAAGTGATTTGCGAAATGATTTTTTGATATTCTTTTTGAGAAATTTTGTTAGCGCAAGGAGCTTCGCATCGGTTTATGTGATACCAAAGGCACGACTTTGCTGGCATTTTATTACAGCTTCTATACGGAAAAATCCGACGCAAAAAATTTAAGGTTTTACGGACGGCTATCGCGTCAGTAAACGGGCCGAAGTATTGACCGCTTTTAGCTTTCGGCTTTCTATCTAATGAAACGCCGGGAAAATCACCTTTATCAACTTTAATGTAGAGAAAATTTTTGTCGTCCTTCCACTGACTGTTATATTTTGGTTTTTGTTTTTTGATCAGTTCAGATTCAAAAAGCAAGGCCTCAATTTCGCTGCCTGTTTCAATAAAATCAATTTTTTTAATTTGCGACACCATTTTAGTAATTCTTGGCAAAAAAACAGAACTATCTCGAAAGTATGATTGCACGCGCTTTTTAATCGAATTTGCCTTGCCAATATATAAAATCTGCCCGGCGTTGTCTCGGGATAAATAAGAACCCTTCGCTTCACTCAGGAACCTTGTATTTCCTCTGAAAATATAAATACCGGGTTTATTGGGTAAATTGGCAAGCTGGAATTTGATATTTTTAATCATTGTAAATTTATTATAAGCACAAATCGCCTCCATCTCAAGAAAAAAGCCCGCAACGCGAGCTTGCTAATTTAAATATAATTCCTTTAAACTACTAAGCTAAGTAGAATTAGCCCTTTTTATTTTATCTCGGGCGTGCACCAAAGCATTATCAATTTTTTTTCTGGTTGTTTCTAAAAAATCCTTCATTTCTTTGTAAGAGTAACCCAAAGCTCGGTATATTAGAGATTTTCTTTCTATCTCGGTTAAGGGTTTTTGTAGTTTTATCCCGCTCAGAATTTCCGCCATTAAATCATAAGAAAGTTCTTGCGAAAAAGCGTCAGCATATGCGCAACCGCCCGTATGATATGAAAGATAATCTAATAAATCACTATTGTCATCGTCATCTAAATGATCAGTTCTTACTGCATTATTTAAGGGCCGATGCTTTTGGCGTGTCGCAGTTTTTACGGCAAAAATCATTCTTTTTCTGGCGCATGATTCATAAAATGAATCAAAATGGCAACCTTTTTGACTGTGCCACGGGTCATAATCATTAGCATTTTCCCAAAGTAGATCTAAAAGTATTGATTCTTGATCATCTTTTTCTGCACCGACAATAAAAAAATTTTGCATTAATTTGTAATTTACAAATTTAACGTCAGGATGCCTCAACATTATCTCAAAAAGCCATTCATCACCTTGCTGGATACCCAAAGCACAAAGATCTAAAAATGCTCTCCCTGGAACATCTTCATCACTTTCTCTAAGTATAGCTCTAACAACTTTTCTTTGCTCAAAGGGAAGCTTGATGCCCCAAAAACCCCCGCCTTCTCCGATAGGAGAAGGCGGCTCTTTTCGTTCCAGAGTTGCTTCTCCCATCAGAATACCTCCTTGGCCAGCTTAGCTGGCCTTGTTGTCGGGTACAATGACATTTTAATTATAGAATAAGAAGTTGTTTCTGTCTATTTATGTTGTCTTTTTCTTCTTGGAAAAGAAAAAAATGTATAAGATTTCTAAAAT
>CAZFRP010000097.1:0-2293 GCA_964521415.1 uncultured Candidatus Saccharibacteria bacterium
ACAAAATCATTTCAGCTGAAGAAATGCCTTGGGAAAAGATTGAACAAGGCAAAATTTCTCCAAGAAGATACATCACTAATACGGAACCGATGAAGCAGCAATTGGCGATTGGTTTAGAATTATTAAAAAGGCAAAAAATGGCGGCGAAAGGGGCGCGTACCAAGTTTAAACCCCTGCTTTTTGTAATCGCGATGTCAATTAAAGATGCGGAAAATATTGCCAGAGAATTGGAAAAAATTGGCGAAAAATATGATATTGATAAAATCTTAGTCGTTCACAATGAAACCAATGATGAAAGAAAAAATGAAGCGAGAAACTTAAATAAGGACCCATTTACAAAGATTGATGCTGTTGTGTCGGTAATGATGTTAAGAGAGGGTTGGGATGTAAGAAATATTTCGGTAGAGATATTATTTAGAAAATTTTGCTACAAAAATGTTGAAGGAAAAAGATTTTCTGTTTATGGACCTCAGGTCGTTGGACGAGGTCTGCGCAGAATGAATAAAGGCGAGCAAATATGGGAATCGCTTTACGTTGTTGACCATCCAGTATTAAAACATGATTGGCTTTGGGAAGATTTGAAAGCCATCCAATATCCGGAAAGTATTGACCCAGCAAATATCATTATTGATGAGCAAAAACTACCGACTATTGAAGAAACCATTGAGGAAGCTGAAGAGCAAGTTAAAAAACCAATGGAAGAAATGAAAATGCCCAACGAACCAACCCCCGACCCCGAAGACGTTCCGGAACCGATTTATGAATGGCAAAAATATTTAGACGAATATAAATATGAATTTAATAGAATAACTGTTTCTCAAGAAATTAAACAGATTAAAAGTTTGAATTTGGATTCAGAACATGTTTCTTTGGGGAAAAATGATCTTCCCGAAATCAAAGTAGAAGATTTAGAAAAAGCAACGAGCACCGAACAATGGGATAAAAAAGAACTAATAAAACAAATTGAAAAACAATTGATAAGTATTTCACGAGATGCCTTGTTAGAATATGACAGAAACCCGGACGAGCGTCAGATTAAAATTATTAAAGCGATTAAGGGCCATATTCAAAAAAGATTTTTGTATGGCAAAAACTTAGATGAAGCGGAAGAAAAACTTTTGAGAATTTTGTGGGCTATGCTTGAACAAATACGAGATGCATTTACGCAACCAGAACTTATTGAGGGAATTTTGGCAAATAATGATTTCAAAAAAAGGTAAGTTAACTAATTTAATTAAAAACCCCGAGGGTTATTGTTTTTATGATTCTGCTTTAGAACGGGAATATATTATTGAGTTAGAGAGAGATTCTGCGGTTAGAAGTTGGACAAAGAATCATGGAATAAAAATCCCTTATAAATTTTTAGGGATTCCGAGGAATTATTTACCAGATTTTCTAATTGAATATCAAGATGGGAGCAAAGAGCTACACGAGACAAAAGGATTACCTTTACTTTTCTGGCTATCCACAAAACTTAAATCTAAAAGTGCCGAAAAGTATTGTAAAGAAAAAGGCTTGAAATACAAGAGGATTACAAAAGGAAGTATAGCTTTTTACGGAAAGATTGAGTAAAACAAGGACAGAAACAAAAATAATCAAAGGATGGCACTTGACCCCACTTCGCTCGCCGCTCTCGTGGTCTACGTCCACGCACCCGCCTTGCCTGCCGCAAGGCGAGGCAGGTCGCGAAGTCGCTTCGTTAGGGGTCTGCGCCCCGCCGTTGGCGGGGCTTGACACCTTCGGATTTTGTTTGGTAAGATGTGGATAAGCCCGCCTTAGCTTGCTATTCGCCTATAAATCTACTATTCGTAGACGGCTCATAGCGCGCTTGGTCGGCGGGCAGGGAGGACTTATGCCATATCTTACTAAACGTCAAAAAGAAATTTTGGATTTTATTAAAGAGTTTATTGCTATTCATGATTATGCCCCTTCTTTTCGGGAAATCGGCGAAAATTTTAAATTAAAAAGTATTGCTACGGTCTCTGAACATATCGCGGCGCTACAAAACAAAGAGTATCTAAAAAAAGATCCTTCTATGGCGCGCTCACTTCAGCTTACCCCGGTCTGGGAAGACAGGGTTTTTGAAATTCCACTTGCCGGTACAATTGCCGCCGGGCAGCCCATTGAAGCAATACGAACACATGAGACAATTCAAGTCCCCAAAGATATGCTGGCAAAAAATGTTTTTGCCCTTAAAGTTCGCGGTGATTCAATGATTGATGAAGGAATTTATGAAGGGGATTATGTAGTAATTGAGCCGCGCCAAACCGCCGAAAACGGTGATATTGTCGTC
>CAZFRP010000098.1:0-2224 GCA_964521415.1 uncultured Candidatus Saccharibacteria bacterium
TATTTTGATGCCCAATAGTTTTCCACACCATCGCTCCTCGCTACGCTCGTCGCTAAACTAAAAACTTAAAACGAAAAAGTAAAAACAGTGTTATTGAATCATCTCTTATGTTTTTGCTATTACTTTAAGATTTAACATTTACGCTTTAACATTATCATATTATTTGACCTTTTGACAAAAAAGCGTATGATAAAAATAACCAAGCTTTGGTCCGCCTCGGCTCATAAAATGAAGCCGAAGGCGAGACAGGTCCGCCTCGGCTCGAAAGGCAAAGCCGACGCGAGACGGGTCCGCCTTGGCTCGGCGCCGAGACGAGACAGGTCCGCCTCGGCTCGGCGCCGAGACGAGACAGGTCCGCCTCGGCTCGAAAGGCAAAGCCGAGACGAGACAGGTCGATGCTATGGTAAATAGGAAAATTAAAACAAAATGGAAAAAAATGGAATTTAAAGACGAGACATTAGTCTGCCAAGATTGCGGAAAAGAATTTGTCTTTTCTGCTGCTGATCAGAAATTTTTTCAAGAAAAAGGATTTCAGTCCCCAAAAAGATGCCCGGATTGCCGTCAGGCAAAAAAAATGGCCAAAGCTAATCCGACCATGTATGACATTGTTTGTTCAAAGTGCGGAGAGAAGGGGCAAGTTCCCTTTAAACCAAACAATCCTGAGGGACTTCTCTGTGAAAAATGTTTCAGAGAAAAAAACGAATCAGAAAGAAAATAATTAATTTGGTAGATACAATTCAAATCAAAATCCGCCTGAAGGCGGATTTTGATTTACTTGCCAATATTCTTTAAGCAGGAAGTACAGATCTTAACTTTGATTTTCTCATCTTTTACTTTCAAAGTTCTTGAATGCAAATTAGGAATAAAACTTCTTTTATTTTTTTTATGGGAATGGGAAACACAAAAACCGCTTTTCTGAACTTTTTTACAAATAAAACACTGCTTCATCTAACTCCTTAATATTGAAAATTGGAAATTGAAAATTGTATAATTAATATTAGTATGTTTATTCTATACCTTTTATCTGATCCAATCAAGGCCCTGGGTTTTATTTTGGGTTTGATTTTGGGTATTACGATTCATGAATTTATGCACGCCTATTCGTCTTTTAGATTAGGCGATCCAACCGCAAAAGCTTATGGGAGAGTAAGCTTAAATCCTCTTGTCCATCTTGATCCTTTTGGCACGCTTTTTCTTTTATTTGTCGGTTTTGGCTGGGGAAAGCCAGTGCCAGTTGATCCTTCAAATTTCAATAATCCGCGAGTCGGAGAAGCGATTTCTTCAATTGCTGGTCCTTTTGCCAATTTTATTTTAGCGGCTTTACTTTCTATTTTGGTGAGATTTTTGCCTTTATCGTCGGCAAGTACAATATTAAATATCATTATATATATTAATTTAATACTTTGCGTTTTTAATCTACTTCCGATCCCCCCGCTTGATGGTTCCAAATTGCTTTGGGCAATATATCCTAAAATTGATTTAGTCGCTTTTGAACGAATCGGCATGCCAATTTTGTTTGGAATAATTTTACTCTCTTATGTCACTGGTTATTCTATTTTAGGAAGGATTATCTTACCGGTGATAAATTTCTTAGCGCATCTTTTAGGCGCCGGAAGTATCTAAAATCGGGGTGACCCGACTTGAACGGGCGACCTCACGCACCCCATGCGCGCGCTCTATCCAACTGAGCTACACCCCGATATCTTTAATTTTAAATTTTTATTTCTAAATTTTCAATGGTATAATAAAAATAGTTCTACCATGGTCTTTTACAACGTTGACCCTAATAATATATAAAGGGAGTCTAACGTCCCTGCACTAATGCATTGGTACAGGGGGAAGACACCCACTTGTTACTTTCTGTCAACTGATTGAATTGACTATGGTAGGACTGGGAATCATCAATGAGTAAATTTATACCGCAAGTTATTTCATTTGAAAACAAGAATAAGGCAGAAGACCGTACTTTGATTGTTTCATACGATTTCCCGCTTTACTTTCTGATTGAAATTAAACACCCTGAGACACCCCAAAATGCGCTGGCTTACCGCATTTTAGAAACCGTAAAAGAAAAATTCAAAGAAGGCGGATTATCTGCCTTTCAAAATTTTGAGGAAGCGCTTAAAGAAGTAAATGAAATTCTGGCTAAATCAACCGAAGAAGGAAACACTGGTTTTATCGGCAACTTATCTGCCATTATTGCGCTTTTTGACAAAGATAAAAT
>CAZFRP010000099.1:0-2194 GCA_964521415.1 uncultured Candidatus Saccharibacteria bacterium
AAAGAGATTATTTTGCCTGGCTATGTTGATGACGAAGATTTGCCCGCGATATTTAAAATGGCAACGGTTTTCGTTTTCCCATCTTTATATGAAGGATTTGGTTTACCAGTGCTTGATGGATTAAAATTGAATTGTCCGGTCATTGCTTCAAATAGCTCTTCTTTACCGGAAATTGTTGGCAATGCGGGTATTTTGGCAGATCCAAAAAATGAGAAAGAATGGATAGAGGCAATCGGCGCGATGCTGACAAATAATTCTCTGCGTAAAAAATATATGAAATTGGGATTAAAGCGGGCCAAAAAATTTTCTTGGGATAAATGCGCCAAAAGAACTTTAGAGGTTTATAATGAAACTCTTAATCATTGATACTAGTCCGATTATAGGCGGCGCCGAAACTTATCTTTTAGAACTTAGTCGTTTTTTAAAAAAACGACATCAATTATATTTTATTCTGTCAACCAAAAATTCTTTTGTTGCTGATTTTGAGCAGTTGGGTAAAGTTACTTTTTTAGAAACCGGCGACAGTTTAGAAAAATGGCGCGGATTAAATTTGCTAAGCCCGTTTAAACCAGCCGCACCTTCATCTAACACTGATTTTGATCTTGTTTTTATCGCTGGCTATTTAAAGGATTTGTTTTTGTTTAATAATTTTGAGAAACCGCAAATCCTCATTTTTCACACACCGCCGCCCGGCTGGCTTTCCAAACCTCCCTTTAAAAATTTATTTGCCAGAGCATCAAAAAACCTTGATAAAATCGTGGCAGTTTCTGATTTTAATACCAGGTGGCTTTCTAAAATTATCTCAAAAGAAAAAATTGTTACGATAAAAAATGGCATAGATATTAAGAAATTTTTTCCGATCAAGGAAGGCGAGAAAGAAAAAATAAAAGCCCAAATTCCCTTGCCCCTTGATAATATTATTATTGGCAATACTTCACGAATTCATAAGGCCAAAGGTCAATTAAAATTGATTAAAATATTTAGAAATCTTAAAACAAAATATCCTAATTTGTCTTTATTATTGATAAATGGCGGTTCTCGTTTGGCCGAAAAACAATTAAAAAAAGAAATTATCAAGTTTGAGCTTAAACAAGATGTTTTTTGGTTTGGTTTTCAAAAAAATATGGCAAAATTTTATCAGGCAATGGATATATTTGTTTTACCTTCGGTTTCTGAGAATTTTCCACTGACTATTTTGGAGGCAATGGCCAGCGGGCTTCCGGTGATTGCATTTAATACGGCCGGCGTCAAAGAGGAAACGGAAGATAACAAAACAGGTTTTTTAGTGGCGCCAGATAACCTGGTTGTTTTTGAAAAGAAGCTGGAGATTTTAATTAAAAATATTTCTTTAAGAAAAAAGTTTGGACAAAAAGGGCGCCTGAAAATTCAGCAAGAATTTAATCAGGAGCATACATTTGCTAAACTAGAAGAGATAATGACTGGAATTAGAGAGAAAAGTTGAAAAAACTACTTATCCTTATTTTATTTTTTATTCTATGCGGTCAGCTTCTTCGATTACCAATTTCCGAAGGCGGCTCAATCATTTTTAATGATTTGCTGGTGCCACTAGTTTTAATTGTTTGGCTGGCCAATGGATTGGTGAAGAAAAAATTTATTATCAGCAAAACAGCGCTTAATTTGCCGCTTTTGTTATTTTTAATTCTCGCCGCTTTTTCTTTTATTTTAAATTTAAATAATCTTATTGATGCTGAGCGTTTACTATCATTGGCTTATCTTTTACGTTTGATCAGTTATTCATTGGTATTTTTCTTTGTTCTTAATATTAGTGATAGTAAAAAGGTTTTTGAGAAATTTTACAGTATCGCAATCTGGGGCGGTCTTATTTTCGCTTTTCTTGGCTTTTTGCAACTTATCTTTTTCCCTTCATTTGAAGGGATGGTCCAATATGGTTGGGACCCTCATGTAAAACGGCTACTTTCCACTTTTTTTGATCCAAATTATGCTGGCGGGTTTCTGGTTTTTGTCAATTCTCTTATTTTATCGCGAATGTTATTTACGCAAAACAAAGCCGAAAAAGGACTTTGGTTTTTTGCATTTTTGTTTGTGCTTTTAGCAATTATTTTGACCTATTCACGTAGCACATATTTAGCTGTTGGTATTTCTGTTTTGGTGATTGGTTTATTAAATTCTTGGCGCCTTTTACTTTTTGGTGCACTCACCTTAATAATCGCTT
>CAZFRP010000100.1:0-1999 GCA_964521415.1 uncultured Candidatus Saccharibacteria bacterium
GGCTGGACCGGTTACTGGGCCGGCGGCTATACGATGGCGCCTTCTGGCGATATTACCTCGGCCTATGGTTATATTGTTTTAAATACTTATTACTACCTGGGGTCGCCTTACTATAATGATTATATGAAATTAACTTTTTCGCACGAATACGGTCATCATTATACTTTGTATCACAAATGGGTGGATATGAATTTGCCTATTGGCGTGCGGCTTCCGGATGAATATTACAACATCCGCCCGCTCTCTAAGGCCAATACCGCCACTGATTATTCGCTTGGCTGGTCAAATTGTGAGTTGGAAATTATTGCCGAGGATTATTCTTATTTTTACTCCGGATATGGTTATCATGCGATGGCAGGAAGTCGCGGATATCCATCGGGCGCAACCCTAACCTGGATCAATAATATGGCCTCATTTTCCGATAACCCACCCATTGTTTCAATCACTGCTCCTGTAAATGGCGCCACCATCGCAGGAATCGTGACTTTTTCCGCTTCAGCCGGCGATGATTTGGGCGTAACTAAAGTATCATTTTATATCAACGACGTCTTGCTTTTTGAGGATGTAGGCGCGCCGTATGAAACGAGTTTAAATACTTCAGATTATGTTAATGGCAGCTATACGCTTAAAGCCGTTGCATATGATATGTCACATAACACGCCGGCAACCATATCAGTAAATATATCTAACTAAGAATTTTTAATTTCTAATTTTCAATTTTTAATGAATTTTCAATGAATTAATTTCTAAAATCACTTATTTATTTTGGAGTTCAAAATGACAATAGGAAAATTTGCCGCTGCTTTAACGTGTATGGATGGCAGGCCGATGCAAGCAATAATTGACTGGGCTAAAAAAGAACGCGGCGCTGATTTTGTTGATATGATTACCGCCGCAGGAATGGACAAGGTTTTAGCGACAAAAAAGCCAGAGCAATATAAAAAAATGCTAAGAATTTCCATCAAGCATCATCGGGCAAAAACTGTTTTAATCGTTGGGCATCAGGATTGCGCTGGAAATCCGGTTAAACAAGAACAGCACGAAAAAGATATTAAAAAAGCAAAAAAGGTGGCAGAAAAGTGGCTAAAAGATTTTGAGGCGAAAATTCCAGTTTTTGGTTTATATGTTGAAGAAAAAAATGGCAAATGGCAAGTTGCCAAGATTATTTAATCAAAATTTCGTAATTAAGATACTTCGGGCTATTTAAATGAATAATATCATCTCGGTATAAATTTCTGTAGAATTTTTTGCTTTTTGAGCTGATTTCGCAGTGCTTACCATGACTATCTACCTTAAGATAATAATCTCCTTCTGGAACATAAACCGAGAATTTGCCAAATTTGTCCGTCAGGCAGGCGGTTTTTAAGCTATTATATTTTTTGTCATAAACATAGACCGCTGCATTCTCAACTGGCTTGCCTGACGCAACATCAACAACCTGACCATGGCGGGTAATATCTTTTTTTCGTTGATAAAGGTAATATGCGAGTGCGATAAGGTATAAAATAATTAAAGCATAAGAAAAGTAGGTGTGCATTACCAGCGCCGAGAAGATGCTAAAAAGAAATCCGATTAAAAGAAGCGGAATCATCACCTTTCCAAAAACCACAATTAACCAATTAATGGCAAATCTCCGCAAAGCGCGCAGACGGATCAGCAATGATGGTTTGAATTTTGCTGGGTCAACCGGAATTGATAAATTGATAATACTTTCAGGTGATGAAACAGTTAGTGTTTGGCCAACATACCAGTTTTCGCGCAAATCGCCCAGCTTTTTCCAGATACTACTAAGCAGTTTATTGGTGCTCGGATTGGTAGGAAAGAGATAGTCCTTTTTCATCACCGAGACCGTGTAGATATCAGGTGGAACCATAAAGCCGAATCTGCCGTTCATATCTGTAAGCTGCGTTGTCACCAGTTTGTAAGTTCTGGCATTGTAGAGTCGGACATAAGCCAGGTCAACCGGACGGCCAGTGGCTGAATCAAAGACAACACCCCA
>CAZFRP010000101.1:0-1858 GCA_964521415.1 uncultured Candidatus Saccharibacteria bacterium
TGTCCATAGCAAGTAGGTGCCGCCACCTTCGGAACCCATGCCAAGATGTTCATCAGCCCACTGATTATGTCCAACCATATCAACAATTTTTCTTTGATACTTTAAAATCAAAATTCCCAAAGCGGTTGTGCCGACAAAAATTAGAATGCGAAAGAATAACGTCATAATTTCAAATTTCAAAGCTCTAATGTCAACTGAAGCTCAAAAACTGAATGTCAAAAAAAATTAATAATTAAAATTTTGGATTTCATTTGACATTGGGATTTTGTCATTTAGGTTTGTTCTTATTATACCAGAAAATACAATGCAACGGCCACAATCGCTGATTGTGTAATCAAACCAATGTACCAATGCTTTTTATCAAGTTCAATATGAAAAAAGTCATGAAGAAAGTGGATCTGCCGGAAAACCGGCCATTTTCTTACTCCGTACCAAAACGGCACATTATCAAATAAATCAGGTAAAATGCCAAAAAATGCGCCCCAGAATAAATAAAAATTGTGTGATTTTAAAAACAACAATATCAAAACAATCGTCGAAAATAGCAAATCCGGAATTTCCCAAAAAATTTCTCGCCAGGTTGCCTCATCTTCTTTTTTGCGATGTTGTTTAAAAAAAGTGCTGGGCTCAACATGTGGAATGGCATCCAAAACAAAATGGCTTAAAAAGACCAAAGGCAAGGAAATTTCAGGCGACAATTTTGACGTGGCAATCGTCGCCCCGGCTAAAATATGAGGAGTTGCAATCATAATTCCTTAGATAATTAGGTTAATGGATGAATGGATGAATGGATAAATAGATGATAAAATTTGATTGTATGCCTAAAGATATTATAGAGATAATTTATCAGATTGTAAAAAAGGAGTGCGGCAAAAAAACTAATTATTGGGGTTATAGCGCCTTTACTCATCACTTTAAAGATGTCTATAAGAATGCCCAAAGTTTAGCAAAGAAGCTCGGGGCGGATTACGAAATATGTTCGCTCTCCGCTCTCTTTCATGACTTTGCCTGCGTACACAAAAATAATGATTATGAAAATCATCACCTAGAAAGCGGCAAATTGGCCGAAAAGATTTTGAGAAAATACAATTACCCGCAAGAAAAAATTGAGTTAATTAAAAAATGTATTTATGAACATCGCGCTTCAAAAAATATTAAAAAAACTTCGCTTGAATCAAAAATTCTGGCAAGTGCCGATGCAATGTCGCATTTTCAGAATATCCCGGATTTATTTTTCATGGTTTACAAGATCCATAATCTAAAAACAGATGAGGGTTTAGATTTTGTGCTTAAAAAATTAGAACGAAGTTATAAAAAATTAATTCCTGAGGCAAAAAAAATTATTGAACCGCAATATAAGGCGATAAAAGTATTGATTAAATAAGAACCTCGCCTTCGGCGAGAACCTTTTTTCTCACTCCGTTCGAAATAATTCTTGGTGGACGGCGAAGGGATTGCCCGTCTCGATTCAGCGTCCGTCTTGGCTCGGTCGTCAAGCCGAGACAGATCGAGCCGAGGCGGAAACCTTCGACCTCGTCTTTAGGCCCTTCGCTACGCTACGGGATTTAATGGGCTTCATTTGGGCGACCGTGGAGTCGAACCACGCACCTCTTCTTTATCAGAGAAGCGTTCTAACCGATGAACTAGTCGCCCATTAAATAGCAGTGACGCGCTTCATATTTTTTATACCAAAAAACCGCCTATTTTGCAACAGACGGCCCTTTGTCCTTAACCAACCAAAAGTGACCGGAAGTAAAATCGACTTTTATCTCGGCTCGACAAATGTCGAGACGGATAACTATTTTTCTCCTTAGAAAGGAGGTGTTCCATCCCCAGATTCCCCTAGGGATACCTTGTT
>CAZFRP010000102.1:0-1807 GCA_964521415.1 uncultured Candidatus Saccharibacteria bacterium
AAGGTTTTTCTCTTCCGGCGCCGAAGAAATAGGTTACATGAGCGTATTTTTCCGTTTCGGCAATGTGAAGCTGTTTTAAACCGTTATTGGAAATGACCTCAGGTAGCGTGTTTGGGCAGTCAACCGGAGGGAAAACCACGTGGATATTAGGATTTCCTAATGCATAATTTGTCATTGTCACAAAATAGAGGTTTGGCACTTTTTTGATCAGCATTTCCGTAAGCTGGCGCGGTCGGTCCGACCGAAAATTAAAAAATATTACAGAGTCGCCATCGGAAATTTTTCCGATGGGATTTTTATTAATATCTATGATTGCGGTTGGATCAATGAATTCATCTTTATGATTTCTCTGATATGCTTGATTAATTGCCTCTTCGGCACTAGTGGCGGTTTGACCCTTTCCGTTTGCCATACAGTCAAAAGCTTTGTTGGTTCTTTCCCATCTTTTGTCGCGGTCCATCGCAAAATAACGGCCACAAACAGTAGCAATTTGAGCGCCGGCTTGCCTTGTTTTTTTATTTAATTCAGGCAGATATTCTAAAATTTTTTGTGGCGCGGTGTCGCGACCGTCGGTAATGATATGAACATAAACCCGTTTCACTTTTTCTTTGTGGGCCACAGAAAGCAAGGCATAAAGATGTTCAATGTGGCTGTGGACGGCGCCGTCAGAAACCAGGCCGATTAAATGAAGGGCCTTGTTTTTATCGTTGGCATTACGGCACGCGCCAATAATTTCCGGATTTTGAAAGAAATTTTTATCTTCAATTGAGCGAAAGATGCGCGCTAAATCGTGCCATACCACCCTGCCCGAACCGATATTAACATGGCCAATTTCGGAATTTCCGGTTGTTCCCCAAGAAAGGCCAGCTTCTTCACTTGATGCAGAAAGCGAACATTTGGGAAAATTTGAGAGCAGAAAATCGTAGTTTGGCATTCTCGCATTTAAAATGGCATTTCCCTGCATTTGGGGATTAATACCAAAACCATCGAGTATAATTAATATTACTCTTTGGATCATAGAACCATTATAAATTAAATAGCGGCTGTAAGCAATTTAATTGATTGAGGGTTGACTTCGTTATTTTCCAATTAAGATATTGCAGTTAATAAATTTCGGACTATCAAAATGGATAATACTGTTTTTGTAAATATTGCGGTAATTTTTTTTGCCTTTTGAAACGATCTCGGCTTGTTTGCCTTTTTGCTCAACCTTCAGATAATATTCTCCCTCTGGAGTATAAATAGAAAATCTTCCCAATTGATCCGTAACGCAGGCAGTTTTAATGCTGTTGTATTTCTTGTCATAGACATAGACCGTGGCGCCAGAAACCGCATCGCCGGTCTTAGCATCAAAGACCCGGCCGTGGCGAATAATTTCTGTTCGTTTTTGATAAATATAATAAAGAAGGGCAATGACATAAAGGGTGGTTAATATATAAGAGAAGCGATTGTGTAGAGCAATGGCAGAGAAAACGCTAATTAAAAGGCCAATTGAGAGCAATGGAATCATCGTGTAGCCAAATATTACAATCAGCCAGTTTAGGGCAAATCTTTGCATTGCCTTGGCTCTGGTTAAAAAAGTTGGCTTAAAGTTCGCCGGGTCAACCGGAATTGATAAATTGATAATACTTTCAGGTGATGGAACAGTTAATGTTTGGCCAACATACCAGTTTTCGCGCAAATCGCCCAGCTTTTTCCAGATACTGCCAAGTAATTTATTGGTGCCCGGATTGGTAGGAAAGATATAGTCCTTTTTCATCACCGAGACCGTGTAGATATCAGGTGGTACCATAAAGCCGAATCTGCC
>CAZFRP010000103.1:0-1768 GCA_964521415.1 uncultured Candidatus Saccharibacteria bacterium
GGGCGGGCAAAAAGGAAGGGGGTTGGGGGGAAGGAATTTTTGCCCGCCCTCGCTTCCCGCCGCCGCCAAATTTCGTGCCAGTGAAACTGGCGCGCCGCCTATTTATCTATCCGCATCTTTTGCCGCTTTTTCAATCCAGTCACCCATTTTATGATATCCGTCGTCATTATTCCACAGATAAAAATCATAACCTTCTGGAATTTTTCCACACCTTTCAGATGTATTTTCTTGTAAATCTTTTATCTTGCTTACATCTATACCCAACAAACCGTTTCCGACTTCTATGCTCTTTTTAATTTCATATTTCACCCACCTGCTACCACAAGTTTTTTCGCCGACTAAAACAACCGTCACGGAAGTGCCGTTAAGTTGTTTATCTATCCAATTTTTAATAGCTTGATCGCCTTGTCTTTTAATCGCCTCGAAATCTGCCGCGTCAATAAAACCGGCGGCTTCTTTCCCTTGAGCGACCCAACTATTTCTTACAACCATTGCCCTTGATACATCTTCGTATTTGAAACTAAAAAATACTTTTCTCATAAATTTATTTGATTAAATACATTGTTATTAACATAACACCGACTAATGTTAGGTAGAAAATTATTAATGTTTGAGAAAATATTGAACGAAGCCAACTATTCTCATTGGTTTGAAAATTTTTTGTATCCATTGAAAAGTCAATTTTTGATTCGTCAAGTTTTCTAACATGATTATACAACGCCCTAAATAATCTTTCCTGTGATAAAAAATAGCCATTCAAAATCCAAAAAATAATTACTGGAAAATAAGCAATAAGAAAATAATTATGGTTTGTATCTTTTGCTGAAAGTGCGAACAGGGCGGCAACCAATGTTATCGCCCAACCCTTTAACAAAAAACAGTTTCCTGCCATTCTATTTATGACTGTTTGGATAAATTCTAAATGTTTATGTTTATTTTCCATAAAATTATTTTTCCTGCTTATTCTCCTTTTTGTCTTGATACACAATCTTACTATTTAATTTCGCCCAATCTTCAGAAAAACCAACATGCGATATTTCATTGCTACTTCTATCCAACTGACGTTCCGTCTCTTTTAGTAAAACATTCGGCTGAATTTCATAAATAATTTTAATCTTCAATGGATTTTTCTTATAAAATATCGCCAAGTAAATCATCTTATTGCGAGTTATCCTATATAAAGATTCAGCCCTCTTGTCTGCCGGCGACTTAAACATTCGATCTAATTGTCCAGTCCCACCCTCGTAACAAGATAAATACTCGTATTTAATCGAAGGGTCATTTTTATCACAACCATCAGCATCTCTTTTTGAAGCTATTAGTTTATGGCCGAGTATTTCAGAAATTATCATTTCTTTTACCAATCCCGGCTGTAAAATATTGGGAATACCGATACTTAGAGCCAACTCCTGTGCTTTAATTACAAGCTCTATAATTTTAGAAATTATTTTTTGCACCATATTTTTATACGAATAATTTACTTTCTTGTTTTAATTCGACTTCTTTTATCCTTTTGTTACAGGTTTTAACAAAATCTGGATTAATTTCAAATCCTATAAAATTTCGTTTTAGTTCCTTGCAAACCACAAATGTAGTTCCAACGCCGGCAAATGGGTCTAATACTATATCCCCTTCGTTGGAGCTAGCCTTTACAATTCTTTCTATCAACTTGATAGGTTTTTGTATAGTATTCAAAAGTTCTCTACTTACTAACTCTTTTGATTTATATGTAAGTTGTTTTATATCGCCCCAAACATCGCCGGGGTTC
>CAZFRP010000104.1:0-1752 GCA_964521415.1 uncultured Candidatus Saccharibacteria bacterium
CTTTCGGATACTTAAAACTAAATCCATAATCCGTATTCGTATACGTTTTCCAATCCGCAGTTTCGTCTTTGGTGGAGTTAGTGTTGGCGTTCTTGTTGGCATTGGTGTTTGTTTTATTGGTAACCGTAACCGGTGATTGGATGCCAAAATCAATATCCGGCAATAGCCAGCCAAAAGACCAAGCCAAAACACCGCCGCCGATCAGTACCGCTGTGGCAAAAACGATAATAAGTGCTGTTGATGTTTTAATTTGTTTCATTTTGCCCCCAATTATTTCTTACATTTTTATTTCAAACGAATGTAATTCTTGAGAAAAAAGGAATACCTGGACTTATTTCGAACGAAGTGAGAAACAAAGATGGAAGCCTCGGCTTCACATCTTTATCTCAACATCAACACCAGATGGCAGTTCTAAATTCATCAGTGAATCAATGGTTTTATTGGTCGGATCTAATACATCAATTAAGCGTTTGTGAATTCTCATTTCAAACTGCTCGCGCGCGTCTTTATGAATAAAAGATGATTTAAGCACGGTATGCAGTTTTTTTTCTGAAGGCAAAGGAATAGGGCCAGCGACAAGAGCGCCGGTTCTTTGGGCTGTCTCAATAATCTTTTGGGCTGCTTTGTCAATAATGCGATAATCAAAGGCCTTAAGACGAATTCTGATTTTTTGGGCTTCTTTTTTCCTTTTTGCCATAATCCACTAATCTCTTTATTCACTAATATCACTAATTACGTATTCGCATAATTCGTGTTTTTAAAATTCGTGGTGTGTTCTTGTCTTATTTAATAATTTTGGTCACCACGCCCGCGCCGACAGTTTTACCGCCTTCACGTATAGCAAATTTCATTTTCTCCTCCATTGCGACAGGAACGATTAATTTTACATTAAGATTCACCGTATCACCCGGCATTACCATTTCTGTTCCTTTTGGCAGTTCAACTTCACCAGTAACATCAGTGGTTTTGACATAAAATTGCGGTTTATATCCTTTGAAAAACGGGGTGTGCCGTCCGCCTTCTTCTTTAGATAAAATGTAAATCTCGGCTTCAAAATCAGTATGCGGCGTAATGGAGCCGGGTTTGGCAATTACTTGACCGCGCTCAATATCCTCTTTTTCAACGCCACGAAGTAGCAAGCCAATATTATCGCCGGCGATTGCTTCATCTAATTGTTTTCTAAACATTTCCACGCCGGTTACCACGGTTTTTTTAGTTGGTTTAATGCCAACGACCTCAACATCATCATTAACTTTTATTTTTCCTCGCTCAAGACGGCCGGTGGCGACCGTTCCGCGACCTTTGATGGAGAATGTATCTTCAACCGGCATTAAAAACGGTTTCTCAATATCACGAACCGGTTCTGGAATATGGGAATCAATCGCCTCAAGTAACTGCCCAATCGCTTTTTGCGCTTCAGCGTCTCCTTGAGTTGCCTTTAACGCCGAGCCGCGAATAATCGGCGTTTTTTCACCGTCGTATTTATATTTTGTCAGTAGCTCGCGAATTTCAACTTCAACCAAGTCCAGAAGCTCTTTATCTTCAACTTGATCAATTTTATTTAAAAAGACCACCATTGCCGGAACACCAACTTGTCTGGCAAGTAAAATATGCTCTCTGGTTTGGGGCATTGGACCATCTGTCGCAGCTACTACCAAAATCGCTCCATCCATTTGCGCCGCGCCGGTGATCATATTTTTGACATAATCAGCGTGGCCTGGGCAATCAATGTGGGCATAGTGTCTTTTTGCA